>DATMXV010000122.1:0-4462 GCA_035561335.1 Desulfitobacteriaceae bacterium | reverse complement strand
AGTGAATATAAATTGACAGCAGATTATTTTAGTTTTTTTTTGCTTTTAGCCTTGGGGTTAGGCGCTGGAATAATTTTGATATGGTTAATGCTTAAGTCATTCCGGAAAGAGAAGAATATCGAATTACTGCAAACTGAACTTAAAACTGAATCAGTCAAACGGGCCAGTGCCGAAGAAAAAAACAGCCGGATTCCCGGGCTTGAAGCTGCGATTGATTTAAAGGTGGCAAAAATAAGTGAATTGCAGGCAGAGAATAGTTCCTTATGCTCAAGAATTTCTGAATTGGAAACCAGACTTGTTGAGGAACGTAAAGCTGCTGCCGAAAAGCTTACTCTTTTAAATGAAGCCCAGGAAAAACTGAGTGCTTCTTTTAAAGCACTTTCCGCCGAGGCTTTGTCCGCGAATAACCAGTCTTTTTTGGATTTGGCCCAACTTACCATGGCTAAGTTCCAGGAAAGTGCCAAAAGTGATTTGGAAACCCGTCAAACGGCGATTGACGGTCTTGTTAAGCCTTTGAAAGAATCTCTGGAAAAGGTTGACGGTAAGCTGCTGGAGATTGAGAATGCCAGAATAAGCGCCTATGCAGGGCTTACTGAACAAGTTAAATCCTTAGCTGTTAGCCAGTCGCAGCTGCATCTGGAAACCTCTAATTTAGTCAGGGCTTTACGTTCACCGGCTGTGCGCGGGCGCTGGGGTGAAATCCAGCTGCAAAGGGTAGTTGAACTGGCCGGAATGCTGGAGCATTGTGATTTTACCCAACAATCCTCAGTTAATACAGAATTCGGACATTTGCGGCCTGATATGATTATCCGGTTAGCCAATAATCGCGAGATTGTTGTGGATTCCAAAGCGCCCCTGCAAGCTTATCTTGAAGCCCTGGAGGCGCCGGACGAGGGAACCAGGGCAGCTAAACTGAAGGAGCATGCCCGCCAGGTCCGGACACATCTTGTCCAATTGGGGGCCAAGAGTTATTGGGAACAATTTGAGTTCTCACCCGAGTTTGCCATCTTGTTTTTACCCGGGGAAACCTTTTTTAGTGCCGCCCTGGAGCAAGATCCCGGTTTGATTGAGTTTGGAGTAGGTCAGAAGGTAATTTTAGCCACGCCGACAACACTTATCGCTTTACTGAAAGCAATAGCCTATGGCTGGCGGCAAGAAAAGATTGCGGCAAATGCCGAAACTATCAGTAAATTAGGCCAAGAGCTCTATGACCGGATAAGAATTTTTGCTAGTCATTTCAGTGATGTCCGGAAAGGATTGGATGGAGCGGTACAAGCCTACAACAAAGCGGCTGGTTCCCTGGAAGGCCGGGTTTTAGTAACTGCCCGAAAATTTAAGGAGCTTGGGCCGGCAACACGGGAAGATATTAAACTGGTGGAAGTGCTTGATACTTCCGCCCGCTCGCTTCAGGCAGAAGAGCTGTTGCCGGAGTCAGAAGAGAGGATTACGGAAGCCGGCTGAAATGAACATAATTGATTGCCATTTTTTGTTTGAAAATATTTGCCAGGGTTTTAGGGGAAATTAGGGTCAGCCAGGTTTTACAGCAAGGGGTTTCCGTCAACCTGATAAAGGGTTGTAATATTTCCAATCAGCTTAATTTCGTTTGTGCGGTTCAGGCCTGTCCGGTTTTCATAGCTGGTCCTGACTACACTCAGGGACAGATCGGTAATGTTAATCCTGCGGCATTCCTCTATGGTGTAAAAACCTAAATTACTGACTTCTGTTGGATCTGCCTGCAGCTTTCCGCCTGTTTGGTGCATTAAGAAGACCACATAGAGCATATGCTTGTTTCCCGGCCAATCCCAAAGAGCAATTAAGGATTGAGGCTCTGCTTTAAGCCCTGTTTCCTCCAGGACCTCACGTTTTACAGCCTCATAAATCTGCTCTCCATGATCCACATAACCTCCGGGGATGGTCCAGAGGCCTTTGCCGGGATCATTGGCCCGCTCGACCAGTAAAACCTTGTTTTCCTGCCAAATGACGCCCCCGACTCCCAAGGAAAATTCTCCCCAATAAACAAAGGAACAGGCAGGACAGTTCTTACGCAGTTGGTCGGCAATTACTGTTTCATTCAGCGGACTTCCGCATTGAGGACAAAAAAGAAATTTGGCGGATTGCATAGCTATTTATCCTTTCTTGAAGGCAAATTTCAGTAATCTGTTTTAATCTGCAGGAAAAGCGCGGCCGTAAGGAGAACAGATTATAGCAGAATCCTGATTCTATAGCGAAGGGGGCTAATTATGAAAGTTCCAGAGTCTGAATTGCGGCAAAGGGTTTCTTTATTACAAGATACTTTGCAGAAGGAAGGTATTGACGGGGCGCTGTTGGTACAAAGAGCGGATACCTTATATTACAGCGGGACAGCCCAAAACGTTCATCTTTATATTCCGCGTGTCGGACGGCCGCTGGTTTTAGCCTACCGTGATGTAGGCAGGGCCCAGAAAGAAACGGTCTGGGGGGTTATACCTCTTTTGAAAGTTTCCAATATCCCCGCTTTAATTCAGGGGTCCCTTTTTCCTTTACCCAAAGTAATCGGCTTGGAGTATGATTCCTTGCCTCTCGGCCAATATGAACGTTTCCGGAAGGCTTTTCCGGAAGCGAGTTTCGTTGATATTTCCCAACGTATCCGCCAGCAAAGAGCGGTTAAATCAGAGTGGGAATTAGCCCGCCTGACTGAAGCAGCCCAAATTTTTCCGCAAGTTTTGGCCTATGCCCGGAGTATTTTACGCCCGGGATTGACAGAGATTGAGTTGGAAGGTCTCCTGGACCAAAAAGCCCGGGTTCTTGGTCATGAGGGTCTTGTCCGGACGCATGCTTATGGTTTCGAGTTTTACTCCGGAACAATTATTACAGGCTCAAGAGCTACTGTCCCCGGTTATCTGGATGGTCCCATTTCCGGTGAAGGCCCTTCTTTTGCTTTTCCCCAGGGAGCTTCAAGAGCTGTTATCCTGGAGGGGGAGACTATTGTAGCAGATCTGATTACCTCACTAAACGGTTATCAGATGGATCAGACCAGGATTTTGGCCCTTGGCCATTTGTCCCCCGAACTCCTGGCCGCCCATAATACTGCTCTGGAAATTCTGGAAAGGCTGCGAAAAGCCCTGATTCCGGGAAGAACTGCCGGAGAAGTATACGAAGAAATTCTGACTTGGGTAAAAGACAATACTCCTTATGAAGAGAATTTTATGGGTTTCGGCCAGGGAAGGAAAAACTTTGTCGGCCACGGGGTTGGTCTGGAACTTGATGAACTGCCTGTTATTGCCCGCGGTTCCAAAGAAGTTTTGCTTCCCGGAATGGTCGTAGCGATTGAGCCCAAGTTTATTTTCCCCGGTATCGGCGCCGTGGGTAATGAGGATGTTGTGGTGATAGAGGGAGATGAAGGGGCACGCTGCCTGACCTTAGCAGAAAAGGACCCAATCATTGTCTGATCATAAAAATTCGAAGTAGATCCCTATGCTTGCTTAAAATTGACGGAGGGAGATCAAGTGTTAAGAGAACAAGAAGTACCACTTGACTTGTCCATGGATGGACTGATGCAGCTTTTGTTATGGACGGCAAAAAAGCTGCGTTACATGCAGACTAACCCAAAGGTTTGGCACTTTAGCTGCGAAGTGGAGTGAGCAGCTCCGGAGCGATGGTGAACGTGCACTTGAATCTCCCGGAGTGGTTATTTTCAGGATAGACAAAATAATTATATTGATATAACATTAAATTAAACCGGATGCTTAAAGTTTACCAGTGGGGAGGGGTTTTAATGTTTAAAAAGATTCTAGTTCCTAGCGATGCTTCCGAGTATTCCAGGAGGGCTTTGGAGGTTGCCTTGGAAATGGCCCGTTTATACAAGGCAGAAGTAGAGCTTTTACATGTAACTTATACCCCCCAGGCTTATTGGGGATATACAGTATCCTACGGGATTACTATTTCCCAGGAAGAACTGGAACGTAATGGCGAACTTGTTCTGGAAGCGGCTGTAACAGGAATCGATACCAGTGGCGTACCGTTTAAAAAGTGTATCGACTCGGGGCATCCTGTAAGTGTTATCCTGGAAGAGATTGAAAAAGAACAGATTGATTTGGTTATAATGGGCAGCCATGGTTATGGTCCCATTACCGGTTCAGTATTAGGAAGTGTCAGTCAGAGAGTTCTGCAGCGGGCAGAGTGTCCGGTTATGATAGTAAAGTGAGATTATGAAGGAAAAACAGAATCAAGGTAAAGAGATCTGGCTTCATCCCAAGGAATTAAAACAAATGCTTAAGGGTTCGTTATCCTGGGCTGATGTTGTCGCACGCCTAAATTATGAGCAGGAGAAGGTTCCCGAAACATCCTGCAGCGCGCTTAAAGGTGTTAAGGTTGTGTTATTGTTAGGGGGAACACTCTTATTAACAATGGTAACATGGGTTTATTTTGTTTTCTATATAGTCAGGGATAAAATTTAAGTGCTTTCCGTATGTAAAAAAGTGTC
>DATMXV010000121.1:0-29898 GCA_035561335.1 Desulfitobacteriaceae bacterium | reverse complement strand
AAACAAGGGCGTTTTCGACTAAACATTGGAAAACGCTCTGTTTTTTTTGAGCATGAGGAAGGTAACAGGACGGATTCAGGTCCCCGGGTTCATCAGATTTAAAAATTTTAATATTAATAGTTGAAACAAAGGCGTTTTCGACTAAATAGCGGAAATGCCTTGTTCTTTAGAGAGCGACCCTTCGCTCCTTCGCTGTTTATCTTCCAAGGAAGTTCGGCAGCTACTCTCAAAAACGCGCCCTAAAGGGCTTTAAATATAAAATTTAAATTTCATCATTTAAATTCAGGGAGGTTTAAAAATGCACAAACTAAAGAACCTGGTATTATTCTTAACGATTGTGGGCATGGTGATTTTCATGCCATTTCCGGCTTTGGCCGACGATGCGTCCGTCGTAGATACGGGGGATACTACACTGATCATAATTTGCGGCGCGCTGGTATTCTTCATGACGCCGGCTCTCGGGTTGTTTTATGCCGGAATGGTCAGCAAAAAAAATGCCTTGAACACAATAATGAGTTCGCTTGTGCTGATCGGGATTATTACCGTTGAGTGGGTAGCTTTCGGTTATTCCGCGGCCTTTGGCGAGGATTTCTTTGGAATCATCGGCAAGCCGGAATTTATAGGATTGGCGGGTGTGGGGACAACTCCGAACGCAGACTACGCGCCTACCATCCCCCACATCCTGTTTGCAGTTTTTAACATGATGTTTGCCATCATTACTCCGGCGATTGCGAGCGGAGCAATCGTTGAACGGGCACGTTTTGGACCGTACGTGATTTTTGTGCTTCTCTGGGGGATACTGGTCTACAATCCCATGTGCCATATGGTCTGGGGAGTGGGCGGTTTCCTGCGGGGCCTGGGTGCACTGGACTTTGCAGGAGGCACGGTCGTGCATATCACATCAGGAATAAGCTCTCTGGTTGCCTGTCTGGTGCTTGGCAGACGAAAAAATTATGGTATCAGACCGACGATACCTCACAACCTTCCGACCGCTCTTCTTGGCGGAGCCATAATCTGGCTGGGCTGGTACGGGTTTAACACCGGCTGCGCCCTTGCGTCTGGTGAGCTTGCCGGACTGGTCTTTTCCAATACCGCCATTGCGTCCGGAGCGTCGCTGCTTTCCTGGATAATCATCGAGTGGCTGCACAGGGGCAAGCCTACCTTGCTCGGCTCGATTACAGGCGCTATTTGCGGACTTGTTGCCATCACGCCCGCAGTAGGCTTTGTACCGCCGATTTCAGCTGTTCTGATTGGGCTTCTTGTCGGTCCGGTCTGTTATTTCGCCATCGTTTATGTCAAGAAAAAGCTGGGGTATGACGATTCCCTGGATCCGTTCGGCTGTCACGGTGTCGGGGGAATGTTCGGCGCTATCATGACCGGTCTGCTCGCGACAACGGCGGTGAATTCCGCAGGCGGCAACGGGCTTTTTTACGGAAATCCGAAACAGGTGCTTATCCAGCTTTTTGCGATAGTATTTACCATAGTATGGGCCGGACTTGCCACATTCCTCATCCTGAAGGTCATTTCACTCTTTACAAAACTGCGCGTCAGTGAACAGGAAGAAGATGAAGGACTGGATCTGGCGATGCACGGAGAAGAAGCATATTCCGAGCTCTAGCCGTAAGCAAGTATTGCTCAGGAAAGAGAGGAGATGTGAACGATTTTACCGGCATTTATGAAACTGAACCCCGAGAAGCAGCAGCGGATCATTGACGCGTCGGCCAAGGTGTTCGCGAAGGAGGGCTACCACCACGCCAGCATTGCCAATATCTGCGCGGAAGCGGGTATATCCAACGGCGCCCTTTACAAGTATTTCGAAAACAAGGAATCGCTCTTTTTTACCGTCATTGATTATTGCACGTCAAAGGTTGACGAAATATACAGAAAGCATTTTCACAGCCGGAGTACCATCTTCGAGGCGATCGAAAATTTATTCAGGGGTCTGGCCGTATTCTCCGTGGAATATAATCTGTATCTGCGCATTTACTCGAACCTCGGCTCCAGCTCCATGAACCGGTTCGCTGACGAAACGGCGGAGAAATTCAGAAAAGCCTCCAGTATCTACACCATCAAGCTGGTGGAAGAAAGCAAAGAGAGCGGCGAAATCAGAAAGTCGATGGAAACCGAAAAAGCCGCCTATCTTATCGACACGATAATAACTATGTATTCTTATTCATTGGTCTCGGAATATCAAAAATTGCGCTTTAAATCGTTCTTTGCGGGTTTGAATGATTCCCTGTCGACTGAGGATTTGATCGAACGGATCATTTCCATGCTGAGACAGGCGCTTGAGAATTGATATGGGTAAAAGGCAATGTGAAAAAGCGTTTTATGAGAGTAAACAATCGCTCTCAATATTTTTAAAACAAAAGAGGTGGTTGATATGAAAACTGCGGCTGCACAAATGACAGGCGGCGCGTGCCTGACAAAGGAAGACGTCAAGAGACTTATCAAGGAAAACGGCATCGAAATGATTCGCTTTGAATTTTCCGACCTGAACGGCATAAACCGCGGAAAACTGCTTCCGGTGACGATGATCGATGAGGTGCTTGAGCACGGCATCGCTTTCTGCGCGGTAATCCTGGCCATTGGCTTTGACAATCACATCTCAGATGTCGGCGGTCTTTCGGAATACAATTACGATGACATGGTGGTCAAGGCTGATCCTTCCACCTTCCTCATCCTGACCCATCTCGAAAAGACGGCGCTCCTGTTGGGGGACATCTACTACCACGGTAAGCCGATGCGGCAGTCGCCCCGGCTGTTCCTGAAGAATATGATCGAAAAATACAACGCCCTGGGTCTGAATCCAATCACCGCCAGCGAGCTGGAGTTTTACTTGTATAAGCGGGTGGGCGACAAATACGATCAATATACAAACAAAGCGTATAACTGCTATACATCCAATATGCGCATCGATCCCAGCGGCTTTCTCTATCAGCTTACAAAGACGCTCAAGGACATGAATTTTGATATCCTGTACATGAACCACGAGTACTATCCAGGCCAGTACGAGTACAACTGGAGCCATGGCCCCGCGCTTGATAACTGCGATCAGACGTTCAATTTCAAGGGGATTCTTAAGGACATCGCTGAGCAGAACGACTTGCTCGCTACCTTTATGGCCAAACCCGCTAACAATGTAGGCGGCAGCGGCTGTCACTTCCACATTTCCCTTGGCGACCTTAAGACCGGGGAAAACAAGTTTGCTGACCCGTCCGATCCAGTCGGAATTGCGGATCTGATGAAGTACTTCGTCGCCGGGGTATTAAAGCACGCGCGGGCTCTGACGGCGCTGCTGGCGCCGACCATCAACTGCTATAAGCGGTACATTCCCGATTCCTTCGCGCCCTGTTTCATCGGTTGGGGGTATGATAACAGGACGACTTTTGTCCGGATTCCGGCGGAGCGCGGCAAGGCCACCCGCGTCGAAGTCCGTTCAGCCAGCGCGGCTGCCAACCCGTACCTGGCCGTTGCCGGTATCCTGGCCGCCGGTCTGGACGGTATTACCAACAAACTGGAACCGCCAGCGCTCATCACCACGGACCTGTACCACGATACCAGTGTCCAGACAAACTTTATCCCCCGCAGCCTTTACAGATCCCTGGAGGAGCTTAAAAACGACGAATGGCTTAAGGAGATGGCCGGGGAAGACCTCATCAATAACTTTGTAGCCTTAAAATCTTATGAAGTCGAGTGCTACACGAACTACGTAACGGAGTGGGAATGGGAAACCTATTCCTATCATATCTGAGCGGGAGGAGCAATTATGTGCGGCATCGCAGGTATTATCAATAAAGAAGGCATGGATGTGTCCGGAAAGCTAATCGAAATGCTCTCGCTTATCCAGCACCGCGGTAGGGATGCCAGCGGGATTGCGGTCTACGGGAAAGGTGATGAAATTTTCCTCCGGGTGGCGATTTCGAAACCGGATCTCCACGAGCTGCTCCTGAATCTCGTCACAAATTACGCCGGGATTTTAAGCGAACGTTTGTATGAATCCGATGGGCGCGTTCGCTATTCCGAAATGAAACTGGACATCGACGACGAGGCAATCCCAGTGCTGCACAGGGCGATAAACGGCATCGATGGCTTGTACACCCATTCCCTGGGCAGCGGTATGACTGTCTACAAGGAAAATGGTCCTGTTTCGAATCTGACGGGACGCCACACCATCGATTACACGCCGGCGACCCATGGTATCGCTCATGTGCGCATGGCCACCGAGAGTGCTGAGGATGTCAACGCGGCGCACCCCTTTATCTCGCCGTTCTATTCGGAGTTGAGCTTAGTTCACAACGGGCAGTTCACCAATTACTACAATGTCCGCCGGAGGCTGGAAAGCAAGGGAGCGCAGTTCAAAACACTCAACGATTCCGAGGTTGCCAGCCACCTGGTGGCCTACGCCATGATGAAAAACGGAGGCGACCTGGAAGAGGCCCTGAATTTCGCGCTCCGGGAGCTGGACGGGATTTTCTGCATTATCGCGTCTACTTCGAAACAACTCGGCTATGTCAGGGATAAGCTCGGTATCAAACCTCTGCTCCTTTTGCAAGGCGGGGGCTTGACGCTGATCGGTTCCGAGCAGATCGAGTTTACGGCAATTTATCCTGATGTTTATGCGGACGAGGCGGAACCGGGGGAGGTAAAGGTATGGAAAATATAATAAACGCCGCCGGCCTGGAGAGCACAGAGCTGAATAAACGAATTCTGGAATCGCTCCGGAAATCTGGCGAGGTTACAATTGAAAATCCTCATTCTATGCACAATATCGGCGTGGGGCTTGAAGCTACAGGGAGAATCCTTATCAAAGGCAGCACCGGCTTTTATACCGGCGGCTTTATGGATGGACCGGGCATCATGCTTGACGGCAACGCCGGCTGGTACGTTGGTGACAACATGATGAGCGGCGAGATCGTTGTCACGAAGAATACAGGTTCGAACGCCGGCGTCTATTTTTGCGGCGGGACGCTCGTTATCCGCGGCGGTACAGGCAGCCGTGCCGGCTACGGTATGAAAGGCGGCACTATCATTGTCTGCGGTCCAGCCGGCCGCTGGGCAGGCCTGATGACGCTGGGCGGCAGGCTGGTGCTGCTGGGCAAGGTCGGCAAGCAGTTGGGTGAATCCATGTACAAGGGCGCGCTTTTCGTCGCCGATCCGGAGGCGGAGAAGAATCTGGGCGGCAACGTGTTTATGGACGAGGTTAAGCCCGAGGAGGCCGATGCGCTCGACGCCCTTTTCGACCGGTACGGCATCAACGCCAAGGCGAAAAACCTGCGGGCGGTGCGCCCCTCCCTGACGGGGAGACACTCTTATGTCCTGTTTAAGCCGGAACTCCACCCGGAGCTTGCCAGAAAATAATGGCAGCGGACAACTATATCAGCCAAAAGGAGATACCAAAATGGAAACTGGAAAGAAAAAAACTGTGGAGGCCAGAGACGTACAGCGCGGTGTCTGGAATCCGGAGGTGTTCTCAGAGATCGACTACAAGGCTGCCTACGGCAAGCACCGCATCCGCGGCTGCGGCTCCACAAAGGCGATGCCGAACTTTGACGATCTTTTGATTCTGCCCGCCCAGTTGACGCGCCTGTCGCTAGATACGTACCGGGAGGAATGCGAGACGCGCGTCGTTCTGGGCGCACGCTTTGCCACCAAGCCGGTCGTCATCGAGACGCCCGTGATGATTGGGGGTATGTCTTACGGCGCTTTGAGCAAGGAGGCGAAAATCGCCCTGGCCAAAGCGACACAAAAGGTTGGCATCGTCATCTCCAATGGGGAGGGCGGCCTGCTGCCGGAGGAGCGGGCCAATTCCTACAGGCAGTCCGTACAGATCCTCCCCAGCCGCTACGGGTTTTCCAAACGCAGCTTTGACCAAGCCGATATGCTGGAATGGCTTATCGGCATCGGCGCCAAACCCGGACTGGCAGGCCACCTGATGGGGGAGAAAATCACCGAAGAGATCGCGGAGTTCCGCCAACTGCCCGTCGGAATCGACCTGCACAGTATGATCCGCCCCGGAGACGCCTTCGGCGCGGACGACATGATGGTCAAAATGGAGCAGCTGCGCGAACTCACGAAAGGGGAGACGCCCATTTTTGTTAAAATTGCCGCCGGCCGAGTGCGTGAAGACGTTAAACTTGCCGTTAAGATCGGCGTGGATGGGATCATCCTCGACGGCGCCCAGGGCGGGACCGGCGCGTCGCCTGTCGTGGCCGCGACTCATCTGGGGATTCCGACAATGCCGGCTCTCGTGGCCGCGGTCAGGACACTGGAGGAGATGGGTGTTAAAGATGAGATGAGCCTTATCATCTCGGGCGGCATCAAGGACGGGGCCGATATGGCGAAGGCCCTGGCTATCGGTGCCAACGCCGTGGCTATCGGCACGGGGGTGATGGTAGCCATGGGCTGTCGTGTCTGCCTCAGGTGTCATACGGGAAATTGCGCTTTCGGTATCGGGACCCAGGACCCTGAGCTGCGGAAACGTCTCGACGTGGAGGAGACAGCCGAAAAGGCAGCCAATTACATCAAGGGCATGACATATGAGGCAGTCCTGCTGGCCAAGGCCGCTGGAAAATCGAAGCTCTCGAGCCTGGAGCGCGAAGACCTGCGGGCGCTGACCCTGGAAGCCTGTGCCATGACGGGTATCCCGCTGGTAGGAAGCGAATTTGTGTTCGGCCAGAGGTTCGGCTTCGGCATCTAGAAAGACGGCGGCTGAAGGGGAATTATTCCATAGGGCGAAAGCCATATAAAAATATGAAATGAGGTAGACAAAATGGATTTGAAGAGAACAAATTATTCCTCGGGTGCACCTCTGGAGGAAAAGGCGGGTTACAGCCGCATTGTCAAGGTCGGCCCCTTTGTCTATGCCGGAGGCACCACCTCGGTCCAGCCCGACGGCACTGTCTACGGCGAGGGTGGCGCTTATCAGCAGACGAAGTATATCCTGGAAAAACTGATTAAGCTTCTTGGCGAGGCGGGCTCCAAAAAAGAAGAGGTGGTGCGTGTCAAGGTCTATAGCATTGATATGAAGCTCACTCCCGAGATCTTGCGGGCTTACTCGGAGTTTTTCAAGGAGATCAAGCCGCTGTGCACGGTGGTCGGGACTACGGAACTCAACAGACCAGCGCAGCTTGTGGAAATTGAGATGGACAGCATTATCGGATCATATGTTTAAGCAAAAAGAACCTCGATTAGCGGCGGGTGAAATAACGGAAAAAAAGCGGGTGTATTTTCTGACGAAAATACCTCGCTTTTGTCCTTCGTTCCCAAGTGCGGATGTTTTACTTCGTATAGACTGAAAATTTTGTTTCCAGCAGGGCATTGATTTCTTTGGTCTTTTCCCGCAGCTCACGATCGGCATTGCGTGACGAGCGTTCCCGCATTTCGGCAAGTTCGAGCGCACATTGATAAGGGTTGACGTCCGGATGTTCGGACATTATCCGGCAGAGTTCGCTTATGTTCCAGGAGATGCGCTGAGATATGGATGCTTTGACGCGTTCCCACTTTTCCTCAATTGAAATGCCCATCCGGGCCTCGCACTCCAGCAGCCATTCTTCATAGCTCGAAATTACTCCGCCTGAATTCGCAATAATCCCAGGAATGGAGATAATTCCCCGGCGGTGGACGTCACTGCGGATGGAATCATTCGTATAGGCGATATTTGCACCTTCGGAAATCAGCTTAACCTTAAGCAAAGGCGCGGTTTGTTCATTGATACTGCGTCCAAGGCCGGCTAAAATCAAAATGTCTGCTTCTTTGCTCAGGAGGACTGAGCTGTCCGGATCGAACCGGGCGCTAGGAAATTCTGCAGCCAGATCCTTAACAAATGTATTTTTGCTGATATGTTCACAAAGCTTTTTTTGCTCCAAGCCTTGCGGTGTGTAAACAGAGCCGGAAATATCGCTCACGCCTAAAATGTTTGCGCCTTTTTCCATAAGAATTTTGACCGCATTTCCGCCGACTTCGCCGGTACCTTCCACGATTACGCGGGCAGAGTTTAAGGAAATAGGCAGATTTAAATTCGTGATAATTTCTTCGATGCTTAAGACGACGCTGAAAGCGGTGCTGCCCAGTTCGTGCGGAATTCCGCTGCTTTTCCCTGTTGCGGCGATACGTGATTTCCGCCATCCTTTGACAGAAGCGCACCCTGCAATGAAGGCGTCGACGGAAGTACTGTCAGTATTGACATCAGGAGCCGCACACCAGCGATAAGGCAAAAAGTCCAATTTGGAAAGTTCCCGCCCGAAGGCATACATGGCGCGTTTTGTCTGGGTGAGATCGGCGAGACGGACGCCTCCTTTTGCTCCGCCGAACGGCAAACCGGCCAGAATACACTTTTTCGTCATTTCGGCGGCCAGCGCGGAAATTTCATCCTCCGTCACATTGGCATGGATACGTACGCCGCCCTTTGCCGGCGCTGTCCTTTCAATGGTGTCGATTACCAGGATTGCCTCGCCATCCAAACTGTATTTGTCCAGATTCAATTTAATTACAGTTTGAGCCATGATAATTCTCGCCTCCAATTCGCGATTGCAAAATAAACTAACAATTAGGAAACAGAGTGCCGTATTTTTGCATTTAAATATAGCGGAAGTTACTCCGGATGTAAAACAGAAATATGGTTATTGATATCAACCAAGCGGTTGACTATAATATAAAAAAAAGGAAGCGTGATGTGATGAACCAGAGGCATTTGGAATATTTCCTGGAGGTTTTCAAGCATCAAAGTATCAAAACTGCTGCCGAACAGCTGCATATATCACCGCAGGGAATCAGCAAGACAATTTTGGCCCTGGAAGAAGAGCTTCAGGAACAGCTGTTTGACCGGAGCGGGAAATTTTTAACCCCAACTCCGGCAGCAATTATTTTAAAGCATCATGCTCAGAAAATATTGGAGGAATACCGGCTGATCAAAAATAAAGAATACCTCTCGCCCGCCAGTAAAACTACCCTGAAGGTTTTATCTTCCCATGATGTATTACAGTACCTTACGGTTGATTTTATCAAAGGCTTTCAGGCTGCCCATCCGGATATTTTACCGATTATTACCGAAACCACAGACAAAATGGCGCTGCAAATGCTGCATGATGAGGATGCGGAGATTGGGCTGCTCCCCGGTCCGCTGGATGATTTCATTTTTTCGGCCGAGTATTTATATTCCAGCCGTTACTGCGCTGTTATCAACCAGGCTCATCCTCTGGCGCAAAAAACAGTTATCTGCTATGAAGACCTACATCAACAGCCTCTGGCTGTCCGGGGGCGGGAATTCTCTTTATACAATGCCCACCAGAGAATCTTTGCCGGGCGCGGGGTGGAACCAATCAACATCATCGAGACCTCCAGCTACTATATTATCCACCGGATGGCTGAAGCAAATCTCTGCCTTGCCGTTTCCTTGGATTATATTGCCTTTGCGGACCCCCAGCCGCATACGGTCACTCTTCCCTTTGAAGATGACCAAATGATTAAAACTGTTTATTTGGCTGAAAAAAGACAGAAAACTTTAAGTCCTGAGGCCTCCAGGTTTAAGAGATTTCTGTTTCAGTGGCTTGAGCTGCATCGCAATCAGTTATTTCATTGGAATGTCTAAGGTGATTATCAACCATAAGGTTGATTGTAACAACTATATTTCTGTTTTACACAGGAGGAAGTTTCCGCTTATAATCTAGCTACAACAGGCTGAGACAAAGGCGTCTGAAGTAAAGTCAGGCGTTTTTTTATGTTTTTTTGATATCCACCCCAAGGTTGATTGAAGAATAGGAGAAAGGGATGGTGTGAAGGAATGGGAAGAATCAAAGAACATCCTATTTTAGGCGTACCGGAAAAAGGGAAAATCGTAGAATTTATATTTGACGGAAGAGAAATAAAGGGTTATGAAGGGGAACCGGTTGCCGTGGCCTTAAAAGCTGCGGGGATTATGGTACACCGCTATACCAAAAAAGAACATAAGCCAAGAGGGGTTTTCTGCGCGATCGGACGCTGTACAGATTGTGTGATGGTTGTGGACGGCAAACCAAATATCAGGACCTGCATTACGCCTCTCAGGCAAGGCATGAAGGTTCAGACCCAGTACGGAGTGCCGGCAAAGGAGGAGCATCTCTCATGAAAAGATATGATTTGATCGTTGTGGGCGCAGGGCCTGCCGGTTTATCGGCGGCAATTGAAGCAGCAAGACGGGGCCTGGCGGTGATCGTCTTTGATGAAAACGAAAAGCCGGGCGGACAATTATTTAAGCAGATCCACAAGTTTTTTGGTTTCAAAGAACATAAGGCCAAAATCAGAGGTTACCTGATCGGCAGGGACCTGCTGGAGGAAGCGGCTAAGGCCGAGGTTAAGGTAAAGTTAAAGGCAACGGTAATCGGGATGTACCAGGACAAAGAAATCACAGTCTGCAGCGCCGAAGAAATCCGGCATTATAAAGGTGATGCCATCATTATCGCTACGGGAGCATCGGAGAATATGGTTACTTTTGCCGGTTGGACATTGCCGGGGGTTATGGGCGCCGGGGCTGCGCAGACCCTGATGAATCTCCACAGTGTGAAGCCCGGAGAGAAGATTCTGATGCTGGGAACCGGCAATGTCGGGCTGGTGGTCAGCTTTCAGCTGATGCAAGGCGGATGTGAAGTGGTTGCCCTGGTTGACGCGGCGCCCAGGATCGGTGGTTATGGGGTACATGCGGCCAAGGTAGCAAGATGCGGCGTTCCGTTTTATCTTTCCCATACCATTACCAGGGCTGAAGGCAAAGACTCTGTGACAGGTGTTGTAATCAGTGAAGTGGATCAAGACTTACAACCAATTCCGGGGACAGAGAAACGCTTTGATGCCGATACCATTTGCGTGGCAGTCGGATTGTCCCCCATGTCACAGCTTCTTAATAAGGCCGGATGCAAGATGGAATACAGCCCAAAGCGGGGCGGAGAGGCGCCTGTTGTTGATGAGTATGGCGAGACCTCTATACCGGGTGTGTTTGCCGCCGGTGATGTGTCGGGGATTGAGGAGGCAAGTTCCGCAATGATTGAAGGGCGCATGGCCGGGGTTTGCGCAGCCGCGTATCTTGGCTTTTGCCCGGAAGAAGAGAAAACGGAGATTTTAGCCGGCTTAAAGGCAGACCTCGACAGCTTAAGACAGGGAATGTTTGCGCCCCGGAATCGAGGAAAAAATATCGACAAGACAGACGAGGGCCTCCCGGTTTCTTTTAATCTTTTGCAGAAAGGTTATATGGCAGATGAGGAAATAGGGCATTATCCGGGAGTTACCCGGGAAAAAGGAATTCATCCCGTGTTGGAATGTTCCCAGAACATTCCCTGTAATCCCTGTCAGGATGTATGTCCTCAAAAATGCATTGAAATCGGAGAGAAAATTACTTCCCTGCCGGCAATCAATCAGGATGCGCAGTGCAGCGGCTGCGGAATGTGCGTTGCCGCCTGCCCTGGGCAGGCTATTTTCCTTGTCAAAGAAGATTATGAGAAGGATTATGCAACGGTAACCCTGCCTTATGAATTTTTGCCGCTTCCGGAAAAAGGAGATAAGGGAGATGCCCTGAGCAGAAGCGGCAGGAAGTGCTGTGAAGCGGAAATTGTTGAGGTCCGCAGTGTCCGGAATTTTGACCATACGGGTTTGCTGACCATGAAGGTGCCAATTGATATGGCAATGACAGCAAGATTCTTTCGGGCAAAGCAGAAGGAGGGTTTACGGATATGATGAATGTGAATGAAAGGTCCCGGGATATCGGGGTCTTTGTCCCGGGAGCGGATGACGATATGCTGATATGCCGCTGTGAGGAAATCACCCAGGGTGAGATTCGTAAAGCCGTACATGAAGGGATGTTTACAATAACAGAAATCAGAAGATATTTGAGATGTGGAATGGGCTTATGTCAGGGTCAGACCTGTGCAAAGCTAGTAAGGGTAATTATTGCCGGGGAGCTGGGCGTTTCCCCGGCAGAGCTTGAGCCGGCAGCGAGCAGGGCGCCGATGCGGCCTGTAGAAATGAAAGTGCTTGGCAATGAATAAGGGGGGTGCTAAAAATGAAAAATACCGCGGAAGTAGTAATTATCGGCGCTGGAATCATCGGCTGCGCAGCCGCATATTATCTGGCGAAAAAGGCAATTTCCGTGATTGTCCTTGAGGGCAGCGGCCATATAGGAAACGGCGGTTCTTCCAGAAATGGCGGAGGTGTCCGTCAATCAGGAAGGGATCCGAGAGAATTGCCGCTGGTTATGTGGGGAATCCGGAATCTGTGGCCTCATTTAACAGAAGAACTTGGTGTTGATGTAGAGTATACGCAAAAAGGCAATCTTCGCCTGGGCAAGACAGAAAATCACTTGAAAATCCTGGAGGACTTGATTGACAGGGCTGTGGCCTGCGGCCTGGATGTGAAAATGATTGACGGTGATGAAGTAAGACAGATTAATCCATATTTATCAGAAGAGGTTGTCGGGGCAAGCTGGTGTCCGACGGACGGGCATGCCAATCCACTGACTGCCACACTTGGCTATTATAAAAAAGCCCGCGAGCTGGGCGTTCGCTTCATCACAGGCGAGCCGGCGGAGGAACTGAAAAAAGTCAAGGGAAAAATCCGCAAGGTAATTACTCCTTATAATACCTATGAAGGGGAAAAGGTTCTTGTGGCAGCAGGCTATGAAAGCCGGGCCATTACTGCTAGCGTGGGAATCGATATTCCGATGCAGGCAAAAAAGCTGGAATGTCTGGTAACCGAAGCTGAGCCGCCGATGTTTGAACAGATGCTTGGTACGGCGGAAGCGGATTTTTATGGTCATCAGAGCAAACACGGGTCCTTTGTTTTCGGCGGTTCCACCGGCTTGGAGGCTTACAATAAAGATAATGGCAGGATGATTTCATCAAGTATTGGGGCTTCCTGTATCTGCAGGGGTATTATGCGGTATTTCCCGTTGCTTTCGGATACGAAAATTGTCAGGGCCTGGACAGGTTTCGCTGATGAAAGCGCAGATAAGATACCTGTAATCAGTCAGGTGGAAGAGGTTCCCGGGTTATATGTAGCCTGTGGATTTACCGGGCATGGATTTGGCATAGGGCCGGGAGCAGCTTATAATCTTGCGGAAATTATCAACGGAGAAACACCTGCTGTCGATATGAGTCCTTTCCGCTACGATCGGTTTAAAGCCAAAATATAATAAGTAAACCTTAAATTGACTATAGTTTTGAAAAATCCATAAAAAAATAATATATTGTAATATTTCGATTATTATGTTAGTATGCTATTATACATGAGGGAGTAGTTACACAGCATTTGCTGTGAGGTAAATCAACATCTTGGCCATTCTGGTCTGGTTTTCCGTTATTAACAAGACTCATGGGTATTTGTAATTGTAATACCCGTGGGTCTTGTTTTATTTTATATATTTCCTTACAAATTGGGAAAGTATAATGCCGTGTGAAAAATGTCTTTGCCTGAACTGAACTATAAAGCATAACTTTTAAGTTCAGAGAAACATTCTAACACTGACTTTCCTCCAAAAATATCAGGGAGTGATGACAAAAAGAGAATATATAAAGAATTACGAGATTTTAAAAAAGAATACAAAAAATAAGCAAAAGGCGGTGGAGTAGTGTATGTGGTTTTTAAAATCTGCAAGGGATGTTCTCGGGGAGCTTACAGTAAATTCCTCTAACGGCCTTAGCAGTGAAGAAGCAAAGATAAGGTTGGAGAAACATGGTAAGAATAAGCTGAAGGAAAAACCGAAAAAAAGTTTAATTGCCTTATTTATATCTCAATTGAAAGATATGTTAATATATGTTCTTCTGGCTGCCGCAGTTATTACAATTGTCATTGGGGAATATGTCGATGCCGTAATAATCCTGGCCGTTGTTATTTTAAATGCTGTAATAGGAGTTATCCAGGAGTATAAGGCCGAAAAAGCAATTGAGGCACTACAGCAAATGACTACTCCCAGATCCCTTGTCAGACGTGATGGGGAAGTCAGGGAAATAGAATCAGAGGAACTAGTACCGGGGGATATTGTTATCATCGATGCCGGCAGATATATTCCTGCGGATCTTAGGCTGATAGAAAGTGCGAATCTGCAAATTGAAGAATCAGCCTTAACCGGTGAATCTGTACCCTCGGATAAGAATGCCGATGCTCTCTGTCAAGATCCGAAGACTTCAATGGGGGACCAGTCAAATATGGCGTTCATGTCTACTGTTGTTACCTATGGCAGAGGAGAAGGTGTTGTTATAGCAACAGGTATGGACACAGAAATTGGGAAAATAGCTAGGATTCTTGATGAAGATCATGATAGTATGACTCCTCTGCAAAAGAGACTGGATGAGCTGGGCAGAATTCTGGGGTTTTTGGCAATTGGCATATGTGTGCTCATATTCATTATTGCCCTGTTGCAAAAGAGAGATTTATTTGAAATGTTCTTAACGTCAATCAGCTTGGCGGTTGCGGCAATTCCGGAAGGGCTTCCGGCCATAGTTGCTATGGTTTTAGCTCTTGGTGTGACAAGAATGTCCAGAAACAACGCCATAGTTAAAAAATTGACAGCAGTCGAAACCTTAGGTTCTGTTAATATAATCTGTTCCGATAAAACCGGTACCCTTACTCAAAATAAGATGACAGTTGTCCAATACTATACTTTTAATAACCTGAAAGCAGTACCTGAAGGAGCCGGAAACATGGCAGTTTCCGGAGATGAAACTGAATTAATCAAGTCCTTTGTCTTGTGTACGGATGCTACCTATGAAAATGATCAAAGTACCGGTGATCCTACTGAGGTTGCATTGGTAGTCCTGGGTGATAAATTTAATATTACGAAGCGGGATTTAAATTCCCGGCATCAAAGAGTATCTGAAAAACCATTTGATTCAGACAGAAAGCTAATGTCAACTTTAAACAAAGAAGAAAATGGTTACCGTATTCATACCAAGGGTGCACTTGACAATCTCCTGGAGATTACCAGCGGTGTGCTGACAGATGGGAAAATAATTCCTCTTACCACAGAAATGAAAGCCCGCTATTTACAAGTAGCCGAAGAAATGTCCGATCATGCTTTAAGGGTCCTGGGTGCTGCTTTTAAAGATACAGAGAGTATTTTAACTCCTGAAGAAATGGAAAAAGATTTAACTTTAATCGGTTTTGTAGGGATGATCGACCCGCCAAGACTTGAGGTTAAGGATTCAATCAAAGAAGCAAAACTGGCAGGAATAACCCCTGTTATGATTACCGGTGATCATAAAAACACGGCAGTTGCCATTGCTAAACAGCTTGGGATTGCTGATTCTATGGAACAGAGTTTAACCGGTACCGAAATAGATGAATTTCCGGATGACGAATTTTCAGAAAGAATAAATGAATACAGAGTTTTTTCCAGAGTATCACCTGAGCACAAGGTAAAAATTGTTAAGGCTTTTAAAGCCCGGGATAACATAGTGTCAATGACCGGTGATGGTGTAAATGACGCCCCTTCCTTGAAATATGCGGATATCGGTGTGGCAATGGGGATAACCGGGACAGATGTTTCCAAGAATGCCAGCGATATGATCTTAACAGATGATAATTTCACAACAATAGTCCATGCCATTAAGGAAGGCCGAAATATTTATAACAATATTAAGAAGTCAGTAATCTTTCTCTTGTCTTGTAATCTGGGAGAGGTTATTACAGTATTTCTATCTGTGCTCTTCTTTTGGCCGGTACCTTTGCTGCCAACGCAGATTTTATGGATAAATCTAATAACTGATTCTTTACCGGCTATCGCCCTGGGCATCGATCCCGGTGATAGTGATGTTATGAAAAAGAAGCCCAGAAATCCCAAAGAAAGCTTTTTTGCTCAGGGAGCAGGATTAAGGGCGATTATAGGCGGTACCTTAATTGGTATCCTGACTTTGGCGGCCTTTTACCTGGGCTTAAATGAATATGGCTATAGCCTGGGTTCCACAAATATACCGGAAGAGGTCTTAAATTATGCCCGGACAATGGCTTTTGCCGTACTTGCAGGTTCCCAGTTATTCTATTCATTAACTGTCAGGAGTTCAACCAAGTCAATCTTGCAGATTGGATTATTCTCCAATATGTATCTTATTGGCGCGATAGTTATAGGCTTTATCCTGCAACTTGCAGTAATTACGATACCCTTCCTGGCTGATGCCTTTAAGGTCCAGAATTTAAGCTTGGGAGATTGGAGCTTGGTTATAGCGCTGGCTTTAGTTCCGCTGCTAGTTAATGAAATAATTAAAGTCTTTATGAGGGCTGCCGAAAAAGGTGAATCCATAAGGGTTAATGAACAAATAAAGTCCGAGAAATCTCCCGGGCATTAGTTCAATAGCACTTAAGAATCTTTTATCTTTTTTATGAATTTAATGCAGATTACCAAGTTCCGGCTATTTCATATTAAGGCTTTACAATTTAAGGAAGAAGTAAAGAGGGGGGTTTAAAAATGGCAAGAATATTAGTTCCAGTCGATGGATCTGCCGGTTCCGATAAAGCAGTCCGTTTTGCGATTTCTCTTCTGGAAGAAAAATATAAAGAAATAATTTTGTTGAATGTCCAATACAGCTATGATACTCCAAATATCAAACGTTTTGTTGGTCAAAAAGAGATTCGGTCTTATCAAGAACAATTAAGTAAAGAAGTATTAGCACATACCCTTGAAATTGCAAATAATTTTACTCGTACCCGTACCATTGTCAGAATCGGAGACCCTGGCAGGGAGATTTGTGCGGAAGCAAAGAAAGGCTATGTCGATTTCATCGTAATGGGCTATAAAAGGCCGGGAGCAGTTAAACGAATATTTTCGGGGAGTGTGGCCAGCCATGTCCTTCAGGCGACGACCTGTCCTGTAATGATTGTCCCGTAAGTGCTTTTGCAGCAGTCATTATTAAGTTAACTTAGCTTCATCCAATAAAGCTGTAAACCTAAATTACTTCTCCAAATTTATCAAATAATCTTCCTTTGCATTTAATTAATTTCCAGCCTTCCCAGAGCGGGCAACTATAATTACCGGACTGGCTAAATAATATGGCCGGTCCGTTTTTTGGTGGAAGATTAAATTATCAGGTTATTAATTTTCCAAAACATTTCTCCGGCAGTGATTATGTAACCAAAACAGAGGATGAGGAATATAAAAATAGTAGACAAGCAGCGGCTTAGATAACTATTTAAGAAGAAATAACGCTAAAGGAGAAATGACGATGCGGAAATATCTTTGTAATAAGGACAAATATGATGAAAGAGATCATCTTTTTGCCAGGCCGCCCCTGAAAATGGTATTACCGGTGGAGTTAGACTTGCGCAGCGGGTGTTCCCCGGTCGTAGATCAAGGGGAATTAGGGTCATGTACAGCTAATGCGCTGGGTTCCGGGCTGCGTGAATACCTGGAGATAAAAAATCAGCAAGTTTTTATTGCTTTATCCAGGCTCTACCTGTATTACCATCAAAGATTGTTGGAAGGTACTGTTAACGAGGATTCCGGCGCAACAATTCGCGAGGGCATGAAAGTCCTGAAAAAACGCGGTATTTGCCCGGAAGTGTTATGCCCCTATGATATTTCCCGATTTACCATTGCGCCTACCCGGGAAGCGGAAGATGCGGCAGGTGAGTATAAGCTTAGTTCCTATCAAAGGCTTAATACGCTTAATGATGTAAAACGCAGTATATATGAAGGTCATCCGGTAGTTTTAGGCATGTCTGTTTACGAATCATTCGAATCAAACGATGTTGCCAAAACCGGAATTGTGCCGATTCCGAAAGATAATGAGCAAATTCTCGGCGGTCATGCTATGCTGATAGTCGGTTACAAGAAAATTAAGCAGACATTGCACCTTATAGTCCGTAATTCCTGGGGTACAGGCTGGGGGGATAAAGGTTATTGCTATATTCCTGCCAGTTTTATCACGAAAGGAATTATCTTTGACCTTTGGACCGGCAGATAAAGAGGAACAACAACCGGCTTCATGCCGGGTATTTGTGAGGTAATTAAGAACTTTATTTATGAAAGTCCTTCCGTAAAGGAAGGATTTTTTCCTATTATGTAATATACTTTGATTAAGATCTGTAATTATGATTGCCAAAGGAGACGGATAATGGAAGCAGTAAACAAAAAAGAAAGAAGCATAATTGTTTCGATAGTATTGGCAGGGGCCTTTATTGGCTGGATAACCCAAAGTTTGTTAACTTGTGCCCTGCCGAATATTATGACAAGTCTATCAATTTCGGCAAATATGGCCCAATGGTTAACTACGTTCTATTTAATGGTCTTAGGGGTCATGATTCCAATGACAGCATATTTAATGGATAAATTCTCCACAAGAAAAATATTTATTTTTTGTATGGCTATATTTACTTTGGGAAGCCTGATGGCGGCATTTTCCCCGAACTTTGCTTTATTACTTACGGCGCGCATCCTCCAGGCAGCCGGAGCAGGAATATTAATGCCCTTGATCCAGTATATTGTCTTGCTGTTGTATCCGGTTGAACTGCGGGGAACGGCAATGGGGATGGTTGGCTTAATAATAGGATTGGCGCCGGCGCTGGGTTCAGTTATTTCGGGTTTACTGGTCGATGCCTTTGGCTGGCACAGTATTTTTTATATTTTGAGCCTGTTCTCAATCCTGAACCTGGTTATAGCCGTCCCGTTTTTGCGGAATGTTGGGGAAACAAGACAAGTTGAGCTAGATATCCCATCGGTTGTATTATCAACCTTGGGTTTTGGCGGTTTACTGCTGGGGTTCAGCATTCAGGGCAGTTATGGTTTTTTTAATTTAATTACGGTTATTCCGTTATTGCTTGGATTTCTGGCCTTAATCTGGTTTGTTATCAGACAATTTAAACTGGAACAGCCCCTCCTGGAATTACGGGTATTTAAGAACAGGGCATTCACTTTTAGTGTGATTTTAGTTATGATTGTCAGTATGGCCCTGATCTCGGCCGGAATCTTAATACCTATCTATATTCAGATTGCCAGGGGATATTCTGCCCTGGTTTCAGGGGTTTTTATGGTACCGGGCATAACAATAATGGCGGTCCTTAATCCCTATACAGGTTACCTGATGGATAAATATGGCCCGCGCCTCCTGTCTATTGGCGGATTATTGTTACTTACAATTGGAACGTTTGGTTTTTCTACTGCGGCGGAAACAACTTCCTTAATCTTTTTTGAGGTTATGTTTACTATCAGGCTAATTGGAGTTGCTATGGCTTTAATGCCCTTGACAACCTGGGGATTAAATGGCTTAGAGAAAGAATATCTTTCTCATGGCACTGCAGTCCATAATACTTTGCGTCAGGTTGCAGGGGCTATCGGCTCAGCAACCATAATTTCCATTATGACAAGTGCTGCGCAAAAAGCAAATGCAGGTTCAACTGTAAAAGCTCAAATATACGGAATAAACAAGGCATTTTTTATTTCGGGACTAATTCTGGCAATCTCAGTCCTTCTTGCCGTCTTAACTGTGGAAAAGGATAAAGTAAAATTATTAAGCCGGCCCTGATTATTATTGAAATTTATTATCGCCTACGGGAAGTTATGGATTGCAGCGGATGCAGGAAATCATTGCTGGGGAGGGAAATAATTTGGATAATAAAATAAAATTAAGCAGAGAAAAAAGACTGGATATGATATTAGCCCTTAAAACCTATTTTCAACAAGAAAGGGAAGAGGAGTTTGGAGATTTAGCGGCAGGTTTATTACTGGACTTTATAATGGATAAATTAGCCCTGGAATTCTACAATCAAGGTGTATATGATTCATACAAATTTATGAGTGCTAAGACTGAGGACTTATTGGAGATTATCAAATATTAAAAACGATACCAATTTTAATGAGGAGTGAGTCGGATGCTTTCGGCAACAGAACTTAAATGTTTGGTTGAAGTAGCTCAGGGCAAGCGGGAGGCTGATCTTTATGTTGAAGGCGGGAACCTGATTAATGTTTACAGCGGGGAAATCTATCCGGCCAATATTGCTGTCAGCCAGGGGCGGGTTGCCTATCTCGGAAACAGCCGTTCAATGGTCGGTCCTGCTACCCGCCTGATTAAGGCTGAGGGCTATTATCTCAGTCCCGGTTACATAGAAAGTCATAGCCATCCCTGGTTAATCTACAATCCTGTTAGTTTTGCTTCTGCTGTTCTGCCTCTGGGGACAACAACGTTGGTATGTGATAATCTGGCATTATTCCTGCAGGGCGGTGAAGAGGGTTTTACGCGGTTGATTAACTGGATGGCTGATCTGGCGGTTGATTTTTATTGGTCTGCCCGTCTTCTTTCCCAGTCTGCCTTCGAGAGGGAATCAGGCCTGTTTACTGAAGAGGTGTTAAAAAGGCTTTTTGCTCATCCCAGAGTACTTACTGTGGCTGAGATTACACGCTGGCCCCTTCTGGCAGAAGGAAATGAGGCCCTTTTGCAGCTGGTGACTGACGCCAGGGAAAGCGGGCTGCGCATCGATGGCCATACAGCCGGCTGTTCGGCAGAACGTTTAAATGCTTTGGCGCCGGTCATAGATTCCTGCCATGAAGCGATCAGTGCTGAGGATGTGATGTGGCGTTTGCGCCTGGGCCTGTGGGTTATGCTGCGCCATAGTTCCCTGAGGCAGGATCTGCCCGAACTTCTCAGGGCTGTTACCGTTAAAGGGCTGGATAGCGGGAGAATGATTTTGACTACAGATGGATCTACAGCCGGGTTTACAGATGATTTCGGTTTTTTGGACGGGATGTTAAATATGGCTGTTGAGTCCGGAATGGACCCTGTACAGGCCCTGAAGATGGTAACCCTTAATCCGGCAACTTACCTTGGTCTGGACAAGGAAAAGGGCGGTTTGGCCCCCGGGCGCCAGGCAGATATTTTATTGTTGCCTGATCTGAAAAAGTTCCGGCCTGACTTGGTCCTGGTAAGGGGACAAGTTGTTTCGGAAGGGGGTTGTCTGTCAAGCCGGTTCCCGGTACCTTCCTGGACTGAATTTGGCCTGAAGCCGGTTGGGATTAAAGAAGATGAAGTTTCTGACCCGGACCTGTATGGGATTCCTTCGGAAATCCCTATGGAATTTCCGGTTATTGACCTGATATCGACTGTCATTACCAAAGAGGAAAGACGGACATTAAGTTCACGTGACGGATTTTTGGAGAAAGATCCGGACCTTCTTTATTGTGCCTTGCTCGATAATGGCGGACAATGGCGTTCCCTGGGGTTTGTGAAAGGTTTGGGGAGTATGGAAGCCTTGGCGACTACTTATAATACTTCCTGCCAGCTTCTGGTCCTGGGGAAAAATCGTTCAACCATGGCTAAGGCTGCTGCCCGGGTGGTGGTAATGGGCGGCGGAATATGTTTGCTCAGAAATGGCAGTCCTGTCTTTGAATTGTCCCTCGAGATTGGCGGAATTATGAACGGACAATCCTTTGGGGAAGCTGCCGGGGCGGTCAAACGCTTAGCAGCTGAAGCAAAAAGTGATGGCTATTCCTATGACGAATTTCTATATACCCTGTTTTTCCTGGTTTGTGATTTCCTGCCGGGGTTACGCCTTACGCCGAAGGGTTTACTTGAAATCAAGACAGGAAAAATATTATTTCCGGCCCTGCAACGCCAGCATTATGACCGGTAAGGGGAACAGTGCTGATTAAAATTGCGGATAATATTTTTTGAAATAGAGGGTGATTTTGAGATAATAGCAGAAATATTCAAAATATTTAAAAAATTTAACCAAAACGGGCATTTTTAAGTTTTGACCGTATTCTGCCCAAGTAGTAAAATATAAATGAGCTCCAAGGAATTCCTAAGACGGAAAACCTGCTGAGCCGGAAATGGAAACGGGACATCCCATTGGATCATAAGGCTGTGAGTCGGAGATTCACTATATCACGGAAATTCGGAGAAAATAGTCTGATTCAGAACTAGCGGAAATGAGGCTTTGGCTTACGAAAACCGAAAGGTTTTGGTGAAGCGGGTGTGAAATGAAGTGTAGCTCTGCAGGGCGATGAGTAAGCGGAAAACCGATGGATGAAGGTCTTAGGAAAAGATGGGTAATGGGAAACGGAAGTTACCGGGGAAGTGAAGGACGAAGTCGATAAAGGTTCGTTGGAGCTTTATATATTCCTGATTAATCAGGTTAATCGGAAGGACAGGTCCCCGTTAGATTCTAACGGGGACCTGTCCTATGTGCTATTTTGTTTATCTGCTTCCGGAGTCTGCATTTCAAGTATAGTCAGGAATTATTGCTTAATAGCGCTTGATTTGTCAGTCGCGTTGATATTCGGCGATATAGTTCAGGTTACGGAACCTTTCCTGATAATCAAGGCCATAGCCGACAACAAATACATCCGGCATTATAAAACAGCGATAATCAATATTGATAGTGAGGAGTCGTTCAGCGGGATTGTCAAGGAGGGTACATATTTTTAAACTGGCCGGTTTTGCGGCCTCAAGATGTTGACAGATATAGCCAAGGGTAAGGCCTGTCCCTATCACATCCTCGACTAAAAGGACATGCCGGCCGGTTATGGACAGGTCAAGATCTTTAGTGAAGCGGACAACTCCGGTTTTTGTTGTTTCATTAGAGAAAGCTTTGATGGAAAGAAAATCTATATTTAAAGGAATTGTCAGATGGCGTGTCAAGTCTGCCAAAAAGTAGAGGGAGCCTTTAAGGACACTGATAGCGATTAATTCCTTGCCCTGGTAATCCCGGTCAATTTCCCGGCCGACTTCCGTGATCCGCTGCTGTATTTGCTCTTGGGTAAAAACTATTTTTCCAATAGGACGAAATTTCATTTTTATTTTGACCCTTCCTTCAATTTAAATCTTTTTAAGAGGGTATAAAAATCTTTTTTAAAGACAATGTTGATATTAGTACCGGGGTAGAGCGTTTTAAGCAGTTCAACTTTTTTCTTTTTTTGGGAGGCATATTTTTGGTTCATGGTTGTAAGCTCAATAAAGGTGTTAAATCTAGGCAGATAAAAATCAGGTGAAAACGCCAGGGTTATGTTGCCTTCCTCATCCCATTTTATCGGGAAAGTGCGGGGTTCATATTCCCACTCGATATTATACATGTCCAGGATCTTGGCAAATTCCTCTTCTGACGAGTGTTTAAATAAAACAGGTTTTTTAGCTTCTGAATCGGTGAGTTCTGCCGGAGGCGGGGTATTAATTTCCTTTTTTCTGGTAAAGTCATATAAGAGCGAGACGCTTTCTTCTATAGTTATAAAGTCGGTGTTAAGGATGATATGGTAAAGGGCCGGATCTGACCAGTCCTTTTTATAGATTGTGGAAATATAGCGTTTATGCTTCCTGTCTGTAATTTCTAAAAATCTCCTGGCATCGGATTCCCCCATCCCGTATCTCTGCATTATGCGCTGGGTGCGAACGTCTTGAGAGGCCATGACTTTAACATGGATGGCAGCCGGATGGCGGGAAAATATAATCTGGGCGCCTAAACCAAAAATAATTGCCGGTTGTTCAGCAATAAAAGCCCTTAATTTATTTTCAATAAATTCGGCAAAGGTCAGGCCATTGGCGGAAGCGTTTAAATAAAAACCGGGACTTTCTGCCAGCATATGCAGTTCATGTTTACCGGCTATTTCCGGAAGCCATTGATTTATTACCAGATCACGGGATATAACCGGCAGCTCCAGTTTGCCGGCAAGAAGCTCTGTGATATCCCTGCCCAGGCTTCCGGTTTGTCTGGAGATAGTGATAAATGTCAAAGCAGCCACTCCCGATTGTTTTTCAATATTATATCATATTAAATTCAAACTATTCCTGTCAGTTACAAGATTCCGGAGTCTAAGCCGCAAATATCAGGCGTAATAAGGAATAAGTTCATTCCTCGGCCGGGACGAAATTTTTTGGATATTAGTCTTTTAAGAGGTCACTTTTCTTGCAGAAAATGTTATTCTAAAGGTAAACAAGCTGAGCAAGATTTAATTCAATCCTATTAGAGGAACAGTAGAAAAAAGGGGGAAAGAGGGATGTTTGCCTTAATTCTAATGTTTATCTTTGTTTTTCTGATAGTGGTCTTTACTGTTCAGAATGCCTTACCGGTAACAGTAAACTTCTTCTGGTTTAAGGCCCAGGTTTCTCTGGTCTTTGTGATCTTAGGGTCGGTATTAGCCGGAGTAATCATTGCCTTATTAATTGCCTTATGGTATAAGTACCGGAAGAAAAGGAAAAAGAAAGAAAAAGACAGTCCTATGATTGGCCTGCTGCATTAAGGGAACTGTGATTGCGGAATTCCGGGGTAAAGTATTGGAACATCTGAGTAAATATTTTGACAGGGGGAATTTAAGAATGAAAGTTTATTTGCATCTGGCGGAGGGTTTTGAAGAAATAGAGGCAGTCACGGTTGTTGATGTGCTCAGAAGAGCAGACATAGATGTGGAGACAGTCTCGATAAGCGGGAAAAAAGAAGTTACCGGCGCCCATAAAATCGCAGTAACCGCAGATAAGCTGTTTAAAGAAATTAATTATGATAAGGGCGCCATGATAGTACTGCCGGGAGGAATGCCCGGAACTCTTAATCTCGGGAACCATGCCGGCCTGACCGAAAAAATCAAGGCTTATGCCAAGCAGGATAAGTGGCTGGCAGCTATTTGTGCGGCGCCTATGGTCCTGGGCAGGTTGGGGACTTTAAATCAGAAAAGTGCAACTTGTTATCCCGGTTTTGAAAAGGAACTAAGCGGCGCTAATTATTTAGCTTCTGTTCCTGTCGTCCAGTCAGGCAAAATAATAACCTCACGCGGACCGGGAACAGCAATTTTGTTTGCCTTGAAAATAGTAGAGGTTTTAATTGGTCCTGCCAAAGCAGCGGCGATTCAGGAAAGTCTGCAGATATGTTCTTAGTTTTATATCTGGTGTGATCCCCATGCTTGCTTAAGCGCTGGCAGATATATTTTCTATTATTTATAACTTAAGGAGCAGAGAAATCATGAGAATTCTCCATACATCTGATTGGCATTTAGGACGATCATTGGAAGGGCGCAGCCGTTTGCCAGAGCAAGTCCGCTTCATTGATGAATTATGTGGGATAGTGGAAGAAGAAAAAACCGACATGATTCTGATAGCCGGGGATATCTTTGATACTGTAAACCCCTCAGCGGCAGCCGAAGAATTATACTACGAAGCCCTGGACCGGCTGGCAGCAGGAGGTTTGAGGGCGGTGGTTGTAATTGCCGGCAATCATGATAGCCCGGAAAGGCTCTGCGCAGCTGCTCCTTTAGCCTTAAGGCAGGGTATAACTATCCTGGGCCTGCCGAAGGAAATCGTAAAACCAACGGGGGAAGATGCCGGTAAAGTTTGTCGTCCGGCGGCAGGCCAGGGCTGGGCTAAAATCCGGATTCCCGGTTTGAGCGAAATGGCTGTTATTGCCATGCTGCCCTATCCTTCGGAATCCAGGCTTAATGAGGTCTTAACCCATTCCTTAGAGGAAACAGAATTGCGTCTGGAATATTCACAAAGGGTAAGGCAGTTGTTTGCTGTTTTGGGAACTAACTTTCAGCCGGATACGGTTAATCTCGGGCTTAGTCACCTCTATGTCCGCGGCGGCCTGGAATCAGAGTCGGAACGCCCGATCCAGCTTGGCGGCGCGCCAACGGTTGAACCGGATGTAATGCCGGTTAATGCGCACTATATTGCTTTGGGACATTTGCACCGTCCCCAGGAGGTTAAAGGGGCGCCGGTCCCGGCCCGTTACTCAGGATCGCCTTTGGCTTATAGTTTTTCGGAGACAGGTTATGCTAAATCAGTCATGCTGATCGAGGCTTTCCCCCAGAAACGGGCAATATATAAGGAAATAGTGCTTAGTTCCGGTTATCCTTTGGTAAAATGGCTGGCGAAAGAGGGCCTGGCTCAAGTTCATTCCTGGCTGGAGCAGGGAAAGGACCCTACTGCCTGGATCGATCTGGAGCTCCATCTGACGGAAGCCCTTAATTCACAAGAGATTCAGGCGCTTCGCCGCGCCCGGGAGCGCTTAATTAATATCAGGCCGGTTTTTCCGGAAACCAGGGAATTAGTTGCCGAGGCCCGTGCCAAGCTGCCGATTGACGATTTATTCCGGCATTTTTACCGGGCCAGGATGAATGGGGCTGAGCCGGATTCTGAGTTGGTTGAAGTTTTTATGTCTTTGCTTAATCCCCGGGATGATAACTATGTTGATGGAAATGACGAGGTAGAAATAGCATGAGGCCTCTGAAATTAAAAATAAGCGGTTTGAACAGTTTCCGGGAAACCCAGGAGATTGATTTTGAACGGCTCAGTGATACAGGTGTTTTTGGGATCTTTGGCCCTACCGGCAGCGGTAAATCCACTATTTTGGATGCCATAACCCTGGCTCTTTACGGAACAGTGGAAAGAGCAGCCAATAACACCCAGGGAATTTTAAACCATGCCGAAACAAGCCTGGCGGTTGCGTTGACCTTTGTTTTGGGTTCCGGGGAGAAACGCAAGTATTACCGGGCTGAACGTTCCTATAAACGGTCGGGGGAAAAAACGGTAAAAGCCTCCGTTTGCCGGCTTGTGCAGCTTATTGGCTCCCAGGAAACGGTTTTGACCGGTAAGGCAGAAGAGATGGGCAGAAAAATCAGGGAAATTTTAGGGCTGACCATAGATGATTTTACCCGGGCTGTCGTCTTGCCCCAGGGTAAATTTGCCGAGTTTTTGACGATTAAACCTAAGGACCGCCGGGAAATGCTGGAGCGGCTTTTTGCCCTGGAAATCTACGGTAAGGAATTATCAGCCAGGCTGTCTGCCCAACAACAGGAAACCACCCAACAGTACATAGGTGTTGAGCAAAGGCAGCAAGGTTTGGGTGATGCTTCCGCCGAAAGGCTTGCCCGGGCTGAACTCGACCTGGAGGAAGCGGTCTATGCAGCGGCCGGTTTGGGAGAGAATTTGAGAATTCTCAGGCAGAAACAGGAAGAAGATAAAGAAGTCTGGACTCTGCAGCAGCAACAGGGTTTATACCGGGAAAAGCTGACAAAATTACTGGAAAAGCAAACTGAGATTAATACATTCCAGGAACGCTTGAACCTGGCCGAACGGGCGGAAACAATCCGGCCCTTGCTGGAGGGTCTCAGACTTAAAGAAATTCAGTTGAAAGAAGCCGGGCTTAAAGCTGAAGAGGCCAATATCAGCCTGGAAGCCGCTTATGCCGGGAAAGAGCAGGCGGAGAAGAAATGGACAGAGGCTTATCAGCAAAGAATTGTTACAGAACCTCAGCTTCTTCGCCGTTTGGAACAACTGGAACAGGCCAAAAGCCTGGAGACCGAAATTGATGAACGGGCCTTAAGATTAGCCCAAATGCGTAATGATTATAAAAAAACTGCCAAAATCAAGACTGAAATTGAGTTAGAGATTCAAAACCTGAATAAGCAAAAGAGCGGGTTTCAGGAGTCGGAGCTGCAGTATAAAAACCGTTTGCAGGAAATTACGATTGAACCTGAGCAGCGTTCCCGGATAATTGCCGCCAATAAAGCACTGGAGGCCTGGGGGATAATAAACAGGCAATTGGAAAATACGCAGCAGGATTTGGCGGAATGCGGCAAGGTCCTGGAGGAACTTCAGGAAAAACTGGAGAATTCCCAACAAACAGTACAAAAGGCCCGGGAAGAAGTCAACGGGCTGAAAGAACTGCAAACCGGGCTTCAGCAAAAGAATTCCCTTGCCGAGGAGTCTGTAAGGCAAGAACTGCAAAGCCTGGAAAGTTACAAGGCTTTGTTTGCCAATATTGAACGTGCAGAGTATGAGTTGCGGAGTGAGCAGGCTAAATTTCAGGAGTTTGCGGCAAGTGTTCAGCTTGCAGAAGAGAATACTGCCGGGTTGGAGGCGGATTTCAGTAAAAGTTTGCTGATTTGCAGGGAATTATCCGCCAGATATGAGGCCGGGGTCCTGGAGGTTAAGGAACTGGAAGAAAATAATCTGGCCGTTTCTTTGGCTGCCGGTTTAACAGAAGGCACTCCTTGTCCGGTTTGTGGTTCAACCCAACACCCGCTTCCCGCTCAAAGAAGACAGGAAGACCGGGCCCTGGAAGCAGTGAGAGCGGAACTGGCCTTACTGGCCCGGGAATTAAAAACCCTGGAAACTGATAAAAATACGCTGATGACTAAAATAGCAGTAGCCAAGGACCAAGTGCTCTCAAAACGTGAGAACCTGCAAGTGCAGGGCCGGGTTTGCCTTAACAAGCAAGAGTATTTGGCAAATTACCGGAAGCTGTTGCCGGAAGCAGAACAGAGCTGGACCTTGGAACAGCTAAGCAATAAACTGACCGGGCGGGAGAATAGCCTGAAGCGGGAGCAAGAGCTGCTGACAGAAAATAAAAAAGTCTCTGCAGCGCTTGTCCTCAAATATGACTTGGCTCAAGAAGAATTAACCCGGGCTGCCGCCGCTGAAGTTGAGATTCAAATACAGATTGCCTCAGAGGCTGCTGTCCAGGAGAAAAAACAAACTGATTTAAACCGGCTCTTACGGGAACAGGGACAGCGTAAAACTGACCTGGATCAGATCAGGGGTTCGCTTGAACCTGACGAAATTCCTGAATTGCAGGAGAAATATGCAAATTGGGATCAGGAATCGGCCCTGATCAAGCAAAAACTGGATCAAACAGAAAAGGCCCGTAATCAACTGGAAATTACCCTGTCTGATTTAAACGCTGAGAAAGGCAGGCTGGACCTGGAATTGACTGCCCTGGAAACAGCAGGCAAGGAGGCCGGGCAAATTCAAAGTGAACAGGCGGCTAAACTTAATCTGCTTACAGAAGGCAGAAGAATAGCAGAACTTACCGATTCCTGCCGGCGGGAATTGGAAGATGTGCTTAAGGCAGAGGAAAACTGTAAAACGCTTTATGAACAAGCTAAAGCTGCTTTTGCTCGGGCTGAGCAGGAGTTGGCCTTACTTAATAAGGAAAAGGAACTGAAAAAGGCAGAAAGGGATTCAGCCTTAAGCAGCCTGGCTGAAGGCTTGCAATCCGCTCAATTTTCCACTCTTACCTTGGCCGAAAGTGCTCTTTGCGAACAGTCGGAACGGCAGTATTTGTCTGAAGAAATTAAGAATTATAATCAGGAATTGGCTGCGCTCCGCAAGCAGCTTGAGGATGTTACCGCAGAATTAGCCGGAAGAAGCCTTAGCCCTCAGGAATGGCTGGCTTGGACAATCCGTTTGCAGGAGGCTGAGAAAGCTTATCGGGAAGCTGTGGCCCGCCAGGGAGCCGCCCAACAGGTTTTACTGGAACTCAAGGAAAAACATAGCGAATGGGCTGAACTGGAGAAGTCGAGAAAATTTTTGAGCCATCGTTCAGGGTTGCTTAAAACCCTGCAAACCGTCCTGAAAGGGAATACCTTTGTGGAATTTATTGCTGAAGAGCAATTGGTAAATGTCGCCTTAACTGCCTCGGAGCGTTTAGGCCAGCTTACTAATTACCGTTATGCCCTGGAGGTTGACTCTGAAGGAGGTTTTATTATCAGGGATGATGCCAATGGCGGCTATCGCCGTCCGGTGAACAGTTTGTCCGGGGGAGAAACTTTTTTAACCTCCCTGGCCCTTGCCTTGGCCCTATCTGCCCAAATCCAGTTACGGGGGGAATCTCCCCTGGAATTCTTTTTTCTGGATGAGGGTTTCGGAACTTTGGATCCTGATTTGCTGGAAACGGTCATGGCTGCTTTGGAAAAACTTCATATGCAGAATATGACCATTGGAATTATCAGTCACGTACCTGAATTAAAAAACCGTCTGGCCCGCAGGCTGATCGTTACTGCGGCTGAACCAGGCGGCGCCGGCAGTAAAATTATGCTGGAAAGAGCTTGATTTCCGAGGTCCGTCAACCTGAAACCCATAAAGTTCTAATTGTTTTCCCTGAATAGCAAGTATATAATAAAATTTGCGACAAGATTTTACTGTATTTACCTCTATCCGGGTTAATTGTCAGTTGCCTAATCTGCCGGACATA
>DATMXV010000120.1:0-2335 GCA_035561335.1 Desulfitobacteriaceae bacterium | reverse complement strand
CCTTTAATACATCATCTACTTGGAGGAGAACAAGCAATAAATTTGATTTTGCAATTTTATATCCAATTGATGCTTTGTGTAGAAACATGAAGAAAGAGGCTATTATCAACTTATTTGAACATAAAAGTATTCCGAAAATATTTTTGTGTTCGTGGACAGATAATTTAGGCTATGATTATTCAAAGTTTTCCGAGTTTTTTTCAAGACAAGTTATTTATGATGCTGAAGAAGAGGATTTAGCATATCACCAAAGAGTATTAGAGAGTATACATCGTAAGTATTGAAAAAAGTTTTATACGAAGAAATCCAGCAAATCCTTCCTAGCCATATAGCCGTTAGAGCTTATACTTACAAGGGGATTTAGGTTCGGGGGGTGGGGGGAACGGCGACTTGGAATGAGCATCCATACGTATGGACTTAAAAGCAGTTGGCTTACCGCTCGGCTAGGGGGAATTTGAAAAAGATGAGTGCTATAAAGATTTAGCCTTTTCAAATTCCCGGCATAGCGGTAAGCCAATCCTCTGATGTCTTTAATCTTGGCAGCGTTTAAAGTGACCTGCATCTTAAAATAACCCAAGGCTATTGTCTTTACCGTCTGATGTTGGGGATTTGAAAAGTTTCAAATCCCTGGGCCAGACGATAAAGACAAATTACCCTGATAAAAATAGCCACCCCAGCAAAAAGCCCATAGGGTGGCTATACTTAGTTTCTGTTATTCTTTCGGTCTATAAATTCCAGCTATCTCCATATCTTGCCAATATGTGAATTGTGTGGCTTCGTCAGCTGCTTTAATCACTCGTAATGTGTACAAACCAGCATTATCCGGATTGATAGTATCTACGGAATAATCAATTACGAAAAATCTATATTTATCTTTGTCTGTCGTAACTGTATACCAAGATCGAAGCATCGTAGATTTTTTCCCATATTCAATTGACCCGTCAGAAGAAAATCCAGTTCTTTCCCACGATTTTACTGAACCTTGAAAAAAATCAAATAAGTAATCTATTTGCCCTTCAAAATTGTCAGCTTCCGACAAAGCTTTCTTTGAAAACATTACTTTCAAAGCATCTTTGTCTTTATTTTTAAGGGTATTAAGTATTTGTTCCATTCTGGCATCTGCTTTTTTATCGCTATCATCTGAAATCATCATCTTGTTGCCCCCTGACGAACATGAACTTAATAAAAAGACAGTAGTCACAAGCGCCAGCAGTATAAGGATTTTTCTATTCATTATTAGTTATCCTTTCCCTTAAAAGTTAAATATTAACGTGTTTTTATCGTTTGGTGATATAGACCATCTTTTATCACCCTTAAAAGCATCCGAGTTGATAAAAGCGTTATACATACCTGTATCATTTTCAAAATTCACTGTGTAAGTAGCCGTCAAGTTTCCAGCCTGAACGCTTTGATAATACGGGTTAAACGCTGTTATCCACCACTGAGGGGCAGATGGATTATAATTGGCTATCGGATTTCCTTTGTTATCTCTTAATGCCAATGTCATTGTTAGCTTACTACTTGTATCCGCAAGCCAATGATCTGTTTGATTTCCTAACACTGAGAGCCTTGAGTATAAACCCAACTCAGCTCCGGCTCCTAAATTTAAATAGTCGCCTTTCCATGCCCAGAATCTATAATCCTGTCCATTATATGCAAACTGGGAAATAGCTGGTTTCATACTGGTGGCATAATCAAAGACTATATCGTAAATGAAGTTATATCCACCGTATTGTTGTAAAGCGTCCTGCCGTGCGTGATATATGCGATCTGAATCTCTATCAAATCCAGCTGCACTGAATAGCTTTTCACCCGCCCAACCAGGATTTTGTGTTACCCAAACAGCGGCAGGATTAGCTATTATCCATCTGGCGAGCTGTCTCGTCACATCCTCAGGCGCGTTTCCAGTGGTGTCGATGTAACGAATTGGGTTATTACTACAGTAAGTATATAAGTTTAGACTCAGCGGGTCTGTTGCTTTTCCTGTATTTGTATCTTCACTCAAGAAGCGGCCTGTTGTCGGATCGTAGTTTCTTGCCCGTAAGTAGTAGGTATTCGTCTCTGAATCTAGATATTCCCCACTATACCTGAATGGATTCGTATCATTTGCATCCGGATTCTTCTCCACCCCAAAAGCATCATAGTCATAACTCTTGCTTACATTCCCATCCGTCCCCGTTAATTGTACGACATCTCCATGCCCGTTAAACAGGTAGTACTCCTGCGCTCCCTGACTGTCCTCACTGAAAATGAGGTTGATCCCCCGCAGATATTTGTTAATAACTTCACCAGCGCCGTCAAGCTCCAGTACTATGTTCTGCCCGTCCCATATCTG
>DATMXV010000119.1:0-3012 GCA_035561335.1 Desulfitobacteriaceae bacterium | reverse complement strand
ACCTTTTACGTCATTGAAATTGCGTTCCCGTTTTACTGTCCCTTATCAGATTGACAGTGATTTCTGCCAGCATTTTCGAGATAAAGAGCTTAATCCTTATTATTACTATGTAAATGTTTGTCCTCAATGCGGTTATGCTTTTTCCGAGGAGTTTTCCAGCCGGTTTCCCCGGGGAGCCAGAGAATTAATCGAGGCTCAAATGAAAGACCAATGGGAAAAACGGGATTTATGTAAATTAAGAGATTTACGGCAAGCAATTGATTCCTATAAACTGGCTATTTATACAGGTTCTTTAAAGAAAGAAAGACATGGTGTTATGGGCGGGTTATGTTTACGCTTAGCCTGGATTTATCGCTTGGAAAATAATACAGAACAAGAGCAAAGGTTTCTTGGTTTAGCCCTAAAAGAGTTTGAAGAGTCATATTTGGTTTCGGATTTTCTCAATTCATCCCTGTCCGAATTGAACACCTTATATTTTTGCGGTGAATTAAATCGCCGTCTGGGTAATTTGCCTAAGGCTATTTCCTATTTTTCCAAGATATTTGAGCATCCTGAGCGGGATGAAGAACCCAAAATGCTGAATATGGCCAGAGAACAAAGGAGAGTTACCTTTGAACAAAACAGATTAAACCAGGAAAAGCAGGTTTGAGTTTTCCTGATTTCTAAAAGTATTTCTTTACTGCATAAAAATGTTATAATAAGAGAGCATCCCAAGTTAGGGTTTTATGCCCGAAATGAAGGATTCTTTTTTTTCTTTTGGAATAAGGGGGCGCTTTTCTGACTGGAGCGTTGAATATTCCCGGTGTATAGCCAGGGAATTTGATCAATGATAGAAATCCGGCAGCAGAGTATATAATAGTAAGTGAGGCATTGGAAGGAACATAGTTAAGCCTATGAAGACGCAACATCAAGTAATTAAAGCAAACAGGAAAGGGTTAAAGGGGGCGGCGGCAGTACTTTTATCAGCGGCCTGTTTTGCCGGCACCTCTATTCTGTTTAAGATTGCTTTTCGTCTGGGGCTTACTCCTGAGCAGGCAATAGCTTTGCAATCCTGGTTTGCTTCTTTAATACTCCTGGTTTTTGCGGTTCACAGGAAGACATGGGAAAGATACATTTTTAATAAAAGCACAATGGGGATTTTGGTTTTTCAGGGTTTGGCAGGTTGTTTGGGAACAAGTATAATCTATGCTTATTCCTTGTTATATTTACCGGTTTCGGTGGCAATTCTTCTTCTATATCTCTATCCGGTTTTTGTTTTAACTGCCGGAGTTTTGCTGTGGCATAAGCGAATCAGCGTTCAGGAGATGATAGCTTTATTGTTTACTTTGGCAGGTACTGTTCTGGCAAGCGGTGTTTTATCCGGGGTAGGGACTGTCTCCCTGCAAGGTATTATATTGGGCTTAAGTGCAGCAGTTTGCTATGCAATCTTTAATTTAACAGGTGAAGCGGCCTTGAAAAGAGTATCTCCCCTGGTTTCCCTGAGTTTCTGCCAATGGTTTACTTCCCTGGGTTTGCTTTTATTGCTGCGGGAGAGTACTTTCCGGATTCCCTGGCAAAGCAGCTCGGTTTGGGTCCTGGGGCTGGCCTTAGCAACAGTTGCTTCGATTTTACCTTTTTATTTGATGTTGATAGGAATAAAATTTATCGGTTCTGACAAAGCCTCGATTTTAAGCACCTTCGAATTACCAATGACCTTTGTTTTGGCTGCTCTTTTTCTGCGCGAATTCCCGGAATGGAAACAGTGGGCAGGTGGCGGCCTGGTCCTGGCAGGAATTATTCTTTTAAACTGGAGGGGTATCAGTGACGAAACCGAAACAAGCTAAACAAGCCAGGCAAATTTATATTAAAGAGGGTCGGGTCAAAACAATGACCGGGCAGGAATTCAGCGGCGGTATTTTGATTGAAGGAACAAAGATTACCGCCTTGGGGGAAGGGATTAAGGTCCCGCCTGAAGCCGGGGTTATTGATGCAGCCGGCTGTCTGGTTTTACCGGGATTTATTGACGCCCATTGCCATGTTGGGATTGGGGAAGAAATCTATCGTCTGGAGGGGGACGATCTTAATGAAACCTCCGACCCTATAACACCGGAACTAAGAGCAATTGACGGGATCAATCCTGAAGACGAGGGATTCAGGGATGCGCGCTTGGGGGGAGTGACCGCGGTTTTCAGTACTCCGGGCAGCGGCAATGTAATCGGGGGAACCGGGGTTGTTCTGAAAACGGCGGGAAAAATTGTAGATAAAATGATTTTGCGCGATCCGGCCGGGCTGAAAGTTGCCTTTGGTGAAAATCCTAAATGTGTCTATGGAGAACAAAAGAAAATGCCTATTACCCGAATGGCTGTTGCTGCGCTTTTAAGACAGGCCCTGGTTGATGCCCGGAACTATCAGGAAAAGCTGGTACTTGGGAAAAACGATCCGGATAAAAAACCTGAACGCGATCTAGGGCTGGAAACCCTGAATTTAGTACTACAGGGAAAGATACCCCTGCGTGCCCATGCGCACCGGACAGATGATATTATGACAGCGATCCGTATTGCCCGGGAATTCAAGGTGGATTTAGTCATAGAACACTGTACAGAGGGACACAAGATTGCCGGGGAATTAGCTGAATACGGCTATCCGGTTGTAGTTGGCCCTTCTTTGATAAATCGGGCCAAGGTGGAGTTAAAAGACAAAACTTTTAAAACTCCCGGAATTTTAGCCAGGGCAGGTGTAAAAGTTGCAATTATGACCGATCATTCGGTAACCCCGATTGAAAAGTTGCCTTTATGTGCAGCTTTGGCAGTCAAAGAAGGTATGAGTGAAAAAGATGCTTTAAGGGCGATTACGATTAATGCTGCTGAAATTCTGGGTGTTGCAGATCGTATTGGTTCCCTTGAGGTTGGCAAAGATGCTGATCTTGTTATTTGGAGTGACCATCCGTTCTCCCTGACAGCCCGTCCGCTTAAGGTTTTAATTGACGGAGAAATAATCAATGCATAATGCACAATTCATAATTCATAATCAAGA
>DATMXV010000118.1:0-14468 GCA_035561335.1 Desulfitobacteriaceae bacterium | reverse complement strand
AAACAGGTGATGGCATGCAGTTGAATATCAGCGGCGAAAAACCTATATTCCTTCAATTGGCCGAGGAACTTGAGGATGATATTCTTAAAGGCATATTTGAGGAAGAAACTCAAATTCCATCCACGACAGAGGTGGCCGTTAAATTTAAAATAAACCCGGCCACCGCCAACCGGGGTGTAAACTTGCTGGTTGATGAAGGAATCATTTACAAAAAACGCGGCATCGGGATGTTTGTTTGTCCCGGCGCCAGGGAGAAAATAGCGCTCAAGCGGAAGAACACTTTTTTTGACCGTTATGTATCACCGCTTATTGAAGAAGCAAAGAGCATCAATGTTTCCAAGGCGGAAATTATTGCCATGATAGAAGGGGGCAGCTGGAATGAGCCGGATCGAGGTTAAAAATGTATCGAAAAATTTTGGGGAGACCAAAGCTTTGCATAACGTTTCGCTGACGCTTCTGCCGAATAAGATATACGGCCTCTTGGGAAGAAACGGCGCGGGGAAAACAACGCTCCTGAATATTATAACCAATAAACTCCTGGCAGACAGCGGTGAAATACTGGTGGACGGTGAAACTGCGCTGGAAAATGACAACGCCCAGTCCAAGATATTTCATATGGCGGATAAAAACCTTTACCCTGTTGAGATGAAGGTTAAAGAAGCCCTGTTCTGGACAAAGGAGTTTTACCCCGGTTTTGATATGACTTATGCCGGTGTTCTCCTGGAGAAGTTTGCTCTGAACCCGGCGAAAAAAATAATAAAACTTTCCACCGGCTATAACACGATTTTCAAATTAATCCTGGCCCTGGCGTCAGGGGTTCCGGTTATCTTGTTCGATGAGCCGGTCTTAGGGCTTGACGCCAACCACAGGGAGCTTTTTTATAAGGAATTGATCGCCCGCTGCAGTGAACAACCGCAAATAATTGTGGTATCCACCCACTTGATCGCTGAGATCGCCAATATTTTAGAGGAGGTTATCATTATCAAGAACGGGGAAATCATACTCGCCCGGCCCGTGGAGGAAGTTCTGCAGATGGCCCACACCGTATCTGGTGAGGCCGGTAAGGTCGATCAATACACCAGGGGCAAAAATGTCATTCATGAGGAAACAATGGGGAAATACAAAGCCGCTACCGTTTATCAGAAACGTGACAGCGCGGATAAAGAAGCCCTCAGTCGAGCGGAACTGGAAATAACACCTGCGGGACTGCAGGAGTTATTTATCAATCTCACCAATTCTTAAAGGAGGGAATCAATCATGCCGAATATTTCCGCCGTTACGAGATACTTTTTGAAGAATTCCGGAGCGTGGACATTTATCTGTTTTTCTATCATCATCTTTAATCTCGGCTTGTCCGCTGTTTTTGCTTATTTTAACAATAGGCAAAACGGTGATTCCAATATCTTTGTAGGGAATATCGATATAACGCCTATGATCGTGATTTTTATCCTGGGCTTATGCTTTTTCAAGCCAAACTTTAAATTCATGCTGGCAAACGGGGTCACCCGCAAGCGGTTTTTTCTGGCCGCCTTTCTTAACTTGGCAATTCTGGCAGCGGTCTGGGCGCTGGGCGTTACCTTTTTTGCGATTATAAGTAAAGCTTTTGTAAAATCACTTGTCTTGTATGAACAGCTCTATGAGAATTGGGACACTTTCCATACCGTTTGGCTGTTTGCCGTCTTCTTCATGTCCGGGGTGCTGGGCTGGTTTATCAATCTGCTTTATTATCGGAGCAGCAAATGGATGAAGGTTCTTATAAGCTTTGCGCCTTTTATCCTTCTCGGCCTGTTCCTCCACACCAACCAGACGAGTGATGGAATCCCTGCCCGGGCCTTGGCGAAATTCATTGCCGCTTCCATGGGGTTTGCGACAGGCATTCCCAATCCCTATGTAGGCGCATTCAGTCTGCTGCTTTTGGCCATAATTCTTTGCGCCTGCAATTTTCTGCTCATCCGCAGAGCTGAGTTGAAGGAATAAGGCGGTGCATGTAAGTAAAGCGATAAGAAAATAGCATATCACTTTTTTGCATTGATCAGAGATATCAGGCCATCTTATAATACTTAATAGGAAAATAGGACTATTAACACAAAAGAAAAGAGCAAATAATATTGTTGAGTGAGGATTTTGAAATATGACTGTCACAATTTCTTTATTCTTTATATTAAATCAGATATTCCGGTCTTTATTATTAACTACCGGTTTCAACAGTATTGGAGTGGCAGGACGTTATAAAGCACTGTCCGCCTGTCCTGTACTGTTCCTTTTATATAGCAAAGAAATTGAAGCTCAATCAGAATTTCTTTTTTTTAGCATGCTAATAAGTGTGCTTCTTATTCCCGTATTCTCTTTTATAAGTTCTTCCAATCATTTTATTATTTCTCTGGATATTATTTATTTTTTCAGTCTTTTGATCCTTGTTCTTTATCATACTTTTAAAATAGCACAAACCCCTCCGGAAAGATAATTCAGACGGATTATCTCAGTTTATTTGGACACTGCATTTAAGATTTCAGAATTACGGTGTAGTAAATTTTTGCGCTTGCAGTGTCTTTTAATTAAGGAGGGGTATCTTTATGTTTAAAAAGCTGTCTCAATTGAATCATTTTATGCGGAATCTTCACAACCCGGTTGAATATAATATTGAACCTTACAGAAAAGTTCTGAGGGAAATTAATAAAATTAAACTTGAATCTGCAAGTGACAATATGCTTAAAGAAAAATCAATTATACTTAAGTACCGGGCCTGTAAGGGAGATACAGCCGAAAGACTGCTGACAGAATCCTTTGCCCTTGTCCGGGAGGCGGCACGACGAGTACTAAAACTATATCCTTTTGATGTTCAGGTTATGGCGGGAATTGCCCTGCACAGAGGGAAAATAGTAGAGATGCAAACCGGTGAGGGTAAAACTTTGGCTGCGGTAATGCCGGCCTATCTAAATGCCTTGACTGGTAAAGGTGTTCATATACTTACCTTTAATGATTATCTTGCCCGGAGGGATGCCGGATGGATGGGACCCCTCTATGAGTTTCTGGGACTAACGGTTGGCTATGTAAAAGAAGGGATGAGTATAGGCGAGAGGCAGAAGGCCTATTTCTCTGATATTACTTATGTAACTGCCAAAGAGGCGGGTTTTGACTACCTGCGTGACTTTCTGTGCATGGAAAAAGAACAGCTTGTGCACAGGCCTTTCCATTATGCAATTGTGGATGAAGCGGATTCAATTCTGATTGACGAAGCGCGTATTCCCCTGGTTATAGCGGGAGAGTTAGCCGGAAATGAGGAAAACGGGTTTGATTTGTCCAAGATAGTAAGGGACCTTAAATTAGGCAAAGATTACGAAATTGCGGAAAATGGTAAAAATATTTATCTTACTGATACCGGTCTTTTACATGTGGAAGAGCTTATCGCTTGTGCTAACCTTTATGACCTAAATAATCTGGAATTGCTTACCAGGTTAAATTGTACCCTACATGCCGAGTTCCTGCTGAAGAGGGATAAAGATTATATTGTGAGGAATGGGAAGGTAGAAATTATTGATGAATTTACCGGACGTGTTGCCGACAAACGTCATTGGCCGGACAATCTTCAGGAAGCAGTAGAGGTTAAAGAGAGTTTGCTGCCAAAAACCAAGGGTACGATTATGGGATCTATTGCCTTACAGCATTATTTAAGTTTATATCCCAAGATTTCTGGGATGACCGGAACAGCAGTCAACGCAGCAGAAGAATTTGGCGAATTCTATGGTCTGGAAGTAGTTGCAATACCTACTAACAAGCCCTGTATACGTGTCGATCATCCCGACTTGATCTTTACCCATAAAGAAGCTAAACAAAAAGCACTCGTTGCCGAGATAAAGAGGAGACATGAGACAGGGCAGCCCATCTTGATTGGTACGGGAAGTGTGGAGGAATCAGAACTGCTTGCGGCTGATCTCAGAAATATAGGTATTAAGTGTCAGGTACTTAATGCTAAAAATAATGAAATGGAAGCCCAGTTAATTGCCCGTGCCGGAGAACCTAAAGCTGTAACAGTTTCCACCAACATGGCCGGTCGCGGTATTGATATAAAGTTAGGCGGTGACACCGGACAGGAGCGGGACTTAGTTGTTGCTTTAGGCGGGCTTTATGTAATTGGCACAAACCGCCATGAAAGCTGCAGGATAGATAACCAATTGAAGGGTAGGGCAGAGCGTCAGGGCGATCCCGGAGAAAGCAGGTTTTTTACAAGCCTGGAGGATGATCTGATCAAGAAATTTAACATTACCCAAGAGATGCCGCTTTGTCTTCCTGCCGAACAGGAAAATCCTGTTCATGATCCAATTATACGGCGTGAGTTAGTTAGGGGACAGAGGATTATTGAGGGATACAATTCCGATCTCAGGAAGCAATTATGGAAATACTCGTTTATTATTGAACAGCAGCGCCGGATAATCCATCAGAGGCATCATGATATCCTACTGGATAAGACCCCTCTGGAGCTATTAGCAAGAGAAGCTCCGGAACGGTATTCTATACTTGCCGGTAGGGTGGGGGAGAAGGTTTTGAGGGAAGTTGAAAAGCAAATTACTCTCTATTATTTAAACAAATGTTGGGCAGAGTATCTGGATAATATTGCTTATGAACGCGAAAGTATCCATCTGGTTGTTTTTGGCGGGAAGAATCCTTTGGACGAGTTTCACAAAATTGCCATAGAAACTTTTGCTAAAATGCTGGAACGGATAGACAGTGAAATAATCGGAACTTTCAATGTTGTTGATATTAACGAGAATGGGATTGAACTGGAAAAGGAAGGACTTAAAGGACCTTCGTCAACCTGGACTTATCTCATCAACGATAATCCCGATCAATTTAATAACCTTCAACTATGGTTCAAAGTTGCTGCTACTGCAATTAGCAGACCATTGTTCACTGTACGGTCTGCTTATAGACGTATTATGGGAAAGTAAGAACATTACAGTGATTCTTCTCTCTTGACAAATCCTGAGGAAGGAAATATTATAAAATACAAATAAAAGCAATTTCATAACTGATCATTTCAGGTGCCCGCAAGGGAGAATAGGGAACCGGGTGCAATTCCCGGACGGACCCGCCACTGTATAGGTAAGCTGCTGCCGATACCACTCCGCAAAGGGGGAAGGGACAGCCAGTATTGACCCTGAGTCAGGAGACCTGCCTGAAGTATTTAAGCCGCCTCGAAAGTAAGGCCGGCTTAATGGTTAAGTGAGGATGAAGGTAAAATCCACGCTGCCAAAAATGGTGCGTGGATTTATTTTTTTTTGAGGAGGGAGAGAGATGACCCAATTGAAACAAGCCCGCTTGGGTAATGTCACGCCGCAAATCAGGGAAGTGGCTGAACAGGAAGGAGTAGATGAGGCCGTAATCCTCCGGGGAGTTGCCGAGGGCACCATCGTAATTCCGGCCAATGTCAGGCGCCCCCACCAAAATGTCGGGATTGGCAAGGGCTTAAGCACCAAAGTAAGCGCCAGTATCGGTACGGCCAAGGGCAGTACCGCCTACCAGGCGGAGTTGGCAAAATTGGCTTGTGCTCTTCAGGCCGGGGCCCATACAATCATGGATTTAAGTATCGGCGGTGATCTCGACCTGGCGCGCCGGCAGATCATCGCCCAATGTGACCGTCCCCTGGGGACCCTGCCGCTCTATCAGGCTTTCCGGGAGGCGGTGAATAATTCCAATGCCCTGGACATGACCGAGGAAGATTTTTTTCGGGTAATGGAAAAGCAGGCCCTGGACGGGGTTGATTTTATGGGCCTGCACTGTGCCATGACCCTCAGGACGCTGGAGACAGCGAAAAAGCAGGGGAGACTTCATGATGTAGTCAGCTGGGGCGGGTCTTTGCTGGCGGGCTGGATGCTATATCATGGCAAAGAAAATCCCCTCTATACAAATTATGACCGCATTCTGGATCTGGCCCAAAAATATGATCTTACCCTCAGTTTGGCTGATGGCTTAAGACCGGGAGCCATTTTTGATTCGCTGGACAGGGCCCAGGTCCAGGAAATGATTTTTCTGGGAGAGTTGGTAGACAGGGCACGGGAAGTGGAAGTGCAGATCATGATTAAAGGACCGGGGCATGCCCCTTTATCCCACCTGGAGACGACTGTTAAATTAATGAAACAGGTTTGCCTGGAAGCCCCTTATTTCATTTTTGGTCCTGTAGTCAGTGACATTGCTCCTGGCTATGATCATATTACGGCGGCAATCGGCGCGGCAATCTCGGCTGCCAAAGGAGTGGATTTTATCTGCTATGTAACAGCGGCGGAGCACGTGGGGTTCCCGTCCCTGGATGATGTCCGCACAGGGGTTATTGCCTCTTTGCTGGCCGCCCATATCGGCGACCTGGAAAAGGGTAACAGGCAGGCCTGGGATTGGGAATTGGCTATGGATAAGGCGCGAAATCCCTGGGATGAGGCGGCCCAGAAGCAAATAGCCTTAGATCCGAGCAAACTGGGTGCTGCCTGCAATATGGAAGGCTCTTACCGGTGTAGCAGGTGTGGAGCAAAGTGCGCGAAAAAAGTTCTTGCCGAATATTTCGGCAAAGATATTTCCTATTGTTAAGGAGGATGATTTTAATGACCCAATTAATAAAAGCCAGAAATGGCGAGATTACGGAAAACATGAGATTTGTCGCTGCCCGGGAAGGTGTTGCCCCTGAATATATCAGGGAAATTACAGCCCTTGGCCAAATAGTGATTCTTGGCAACAAAACACGTAAAAATGTTCAGCCTTGCGGGATTGGCAAAGGCTTAAGCACTAAAGTTAACGCCAATATCGGCAACTCCCCGGATTGCGGCGGTCTGGATGAAGAACTTGTCAAGCTGCGCACAGCGGAAAAGGCCGGAGCGCATGCCTTTATGGAATTGAGCTCAGGGGTCAATCTCGATGAATTCCGGAGACAGGCTTTGGCTGCTACCGATTTACCGGTTGGAACAGTCCCGATTTACCAGGCCGGGGTGGAAAGTATCGAAAAGTACGGCAGCGTTGTGGAGATGGATCCGGAGTACATGTTTGAACTGATTGAACGCCAGGCTGCCGACGGGGCGGATTTTATGGCGGTGCACTCAGCCCTGAATTTTGAGGTCATCGAGCGTCTGAAAAGACAGGGCAGGATTACGGATATTGTTTCCCGGGGCGGCTCTTTCCTCACGGGCTGGATGCTCCATAACAATAAGGAAAATCCCTATTACGAACATTTTGACCGGATCCTGGAGATAGCGAAAAAATATGATGTCGTCCTGAGTATCGGCGATGCCATCAGACCGGGCTGTCTGGCTGATTCTCTGGACCGGGCCCAGATGCAGGGTTTGATCCTGGTCGGGGAACTGGTGCAAAAAGCCCTGGAAGCAGGCGTGCAGGTCATGGTGGAAGGTCCGGGGCATGTGCCGTCTGACCAGATTCCGGCAACTGTCCAGCTGCAAAAGCAGCTTTGTCATCAGGCGCCTTATTACATGCTGGGTAATCTGGTCACTGATGTTGCCCCGGGCTATGATCATATTACCGCCGCTATCGGGGCCCATATTGCCGCCGCTTCCGGCGCGGATTTCATCTGCTATGTTACCCCGGCGGAACATTTACGTTTGCCGAATGCCGGGGATGTCCACGAAGGGGTGATTGCTACCAGACTGGCTTGCCATGCTGCGGATATTGTTAAAAAAGTGCCCGGGGCCTGGGAGTGGGATTTAAAAATGGCTAAAGCGAGAAAAGCCTTGGATTGGAAAGAGCAGATAGCCCTGGCAATTGATCCGGACAGGGCCGCCCGGATCAGGGCGGAACGCAATGCGGAAGACAGTGAAGCCTGTTCCATGTGCGGAGGGTACTGTGCCATGAAAATTATCAGCCAATACCTGAATACCAGTCCAACATGTTGCTAAAATTGATTATAATAGAAGGCGGTGAGCAATCCGGAAATAATCAATTTTCAAAGGGGATGTTTCGATTTTGGAATTCTTGTTGGCGCTGCAATTTCTCACAAGATTACCGGTAAGCGTTAAGGGCGAGGTCGATGATAAGAAGATGGCCCGTTCCATGTCCTGGTTTGCAGTGGTGGGTTTGCTTCTGGGGGCTTTGGGAGCGGGAGTGAATCTCCTGGCTTCCCTGGTATTCCCTGTTGCGGTGAGTAATTTTCTTGCTCTGGCCTTTCTGATTATGATTACCGGGAATCTGCACGGGGACGGTCTAATGGATACGGCGGACGGTTTTTTCTGCGGCAGGTCGCGGGACCGGATGCTGGAAATTATGCGGGACAGTCTGGTAGGCTCCCACGGGGTTATGGCTGGGATCCTGGTTATTACAGGGAAACTGGTTCTCTTGGGACAAATACCCCAAGGGATGCAGGGGCTGGCGTTGGTCCTGGCACTCTCCCTGGGCCGCTGGTCCCAGGTATACGGGGCGGCTTTTTATCCCTATGCCCGTTCCGGCGGCGGGGTAGCTAATTTTACGTTCCATGTCGGCTACTGGGAATTGTTTTTCAACTCGCTGACCGTGCTGGCTGTCTCCTTGTTTTTCCTCAATCTCAAAGGGCTTATCCTCTTGGGAGCGGTACTTGCCGGGACTGCGTTCCTGCAGCTGTATGCCTCCAAAAAAATCGGAGGAATAACCGGAGATACCCTGGGAGCAACCAATGAATGTATTGAACTGCTGTCCCTGGCAGTACTCCTGTTTATTTTCACAAAGTTTTAAATCCAAAAAAGGACATTTTGGACGGAGGATTTTCCAAATGCAAAGCAGCCTTGAATTACAGGAAATTATTAAAGGGATCAAACCGGTCAGTGGGGAATGGCGGTTGAAAGCGAGAAATTATCTGAAACAACTGGCAATTCCTCAGGGGAGTTTGGGAGAACTGCTTGTCCTGGCGGAACAGTTGGCCGCGATCAAAGAAACCCTCAAACCTTCTGTCCGCAGGAAAGCTGTGGTGACGATGGCCGGCGACCACGGGGTGGTGAAGGAAGGGGTAAGCGCTTTCCCCCAGGAAGTCACGCCCCAGATGGTAAATAATTTTGTCCGGGGCGGCGCGGCGATTAATGTGCTGGCTGCAGTGGCGGGAGCAGAAGTGCTGGTGGTGGACATGGGTGTTGCCGCCAATTTAGACGAACTTACCGGAGCGGGTAAAATCCTTTCTTATAAAATCAGCAGCGGAACATGCAATATGGCCCGGGGACCGGCAATGACCCGGACCCAGGCCGGGCAGGCCCTGCAAAGCGGGATAGAGATCGTGGGGAATCTTGTCAGGGATAAGGTTGAACTTCTGGCCACCGGTGATATGGGAATCGGTAATACTACTGCCAGCAGTGCCATTTTGGCTGTATTATCCGGACAACCCGTATCTAAAGTGACCGGGAAGGGGACAGGGATCAGTGATGCCGCCCTGGAAAACAAAATCCGGGTTATTGAAAAAGCGCTTGCCCTGAATAAGCCTGATCCTCAGGACCCGCTGGATGTCTTGGCCAAAGTCGGGGGTTTTGAGATTGGCGGGATTGCCGGGGTAATTCTGGGAGCGGCTTATTACCGGGTGCCTGTGGTTGTTGACGGTTTCATCTCTTCGGCCGCGGCCCTGGTAGCCAAAGCCTTGGCCCCGGCCGCTGTTGATTACATGATTGCCGCTCACCGTTCCCGGGAGTACGGTCACAGTTTACTGCTGGCGGAACTGGGCTTAAATCCTCTGCTTAATTTAAACCTGCGCCTGGGCGAAGGCACCGGCGCCGCCCTGGCGATGCATATTGTGGAAGCGGCTGCTCAGGTTATTTGCAGGATGCTTACTTTTGAAGCTGCCGGTGTAAGCGATCCTGAACAATAAAGGAAGTAAGTAAAGAAGTAAATAAAGAAAGTAAGTAAAAGGAAGGACAAGTATGAGCAAACGCTTACCTTTTCAAAATAATGATCCCCAGATAAACGGCTCCCAGTACCTTGAGGATTTGGCTACAGGTTACTGGTACTCCGAAGCTCTTTTTACCGCGGTGGAACTGGGGATTTTTACGCTCCTGCAACCGCAGGGGAAAGAGGCGGGGGAATTAGCTGGAATCTTACACCTGGACCAAGCCGGGCTGGCGCGTTTCTTAGAAGTCCTCAGGAGCTTGGGTTTATTGGATAAACATGGGAAAAACTACTTTAACACTAAAGTGTCCGAGGAATTCCTGATCAAGGGCCGGGAGAACTATCAGGGAGATTCTGTTTTATGGCGCAAAAACCTCTTTCCCAACTGGCGAAGTCTGCGCCGCTGCCTGAAAAAGGGGGGCAGGGTAAGGTTTGCCAGGCAGGAAGAAGGGCAGGGACAAAAAGCCCGGCGCATCCGCCGGTACGGCCGGGCTATGGCTAATATTGCGCAGAGCAAAATTAAAGAAATACTGCCGTTTTTCTCTAAAATGTCTTTGGCGGGGGAGATCCTGGATGTGGGTTCAGGAGCGGGGACGGTTTCCGCCGGCTTATTGGCACATTTTCCCGCCGCCCGGGCAACTCTGATGGATATTCCGGAAGTCCTGGACTATGCCCGGGAACTGCTTGCCCAAACTGACTGCGCCGACAGGTTTACTTATTATCCCGCGAATATCCTCGAACCCTGGGACCTGGAACAAGACCGTTTTGACCTGATCATTCTTTCCAATATTGTTCACGCCTATTCCGAAACCGAGATTACTGAGGTCCTGGGCAGGGCAGCTGCTCATCTGAAAGCGGCCGGACTTATTCTTATTCATGATTTTTTTCTGGAGCACTGTCCGGAAAAAGCGGCGCTTTTCGATCTGAACATGTTTGTTAATACCTTTAACGGCAAGGTCTTTGCGGCAAGCCGGCTGAAGGAACAGCTGGAACTGCGGAATTTTTATGTTAGCGAACTGCTGCCTCTTGCTTCCGATACGGCTCTGCTTTTTGCGGCTAAAGATGAGGTAAGCCTGCAGAATCTCTGTTTGGACCGGAACAGCCAACTAATGGCGAAAATCAGAAGTCAGGGGTTCCGCAGGGTCAGCTTGCTGCCTGTAGCGGAGATCAAGATCCCGGGATGGGTGGATTTACATTGCCGCTATGGCTGTGTCAATTACGGGAAACCACTTTGCCCGCCGAACAGTATTTCCCCGCCGAAAACCAGGGAGATGCTGGCTGATTACAGCTATTGCCTGCTCCTTGAGGGAACCCCGCCCACCGGGGACTTTCAACGTCTGGTCCTAAAAGCAGAGCGGGAAGCGTTCAGGGCAGGTTTTTATAAAGCCTTGGCCCTCTGGGCCGGGCCGTGCAGTCTTTGTGAAAAATGCAGGGCTGAGGAGGGCTGTTGTAAGAGCAAGGATTCCCGCTTGTCAATGGAAGGAGCGGGGATCGATGTGTTTGCGACAGTGAGGAGGGCGGGAATTCCCCTCCGGACCTTAACAGACAGAGGAGACTATGTTAAATATTTTGCGCTTGTGCTATTGGAGTGATAAGGATGCGCGTTCTTCTGGTCCAAACCCCTTCGGTGGAAGGGTTCTCCCAGGAAAAAGTCTACCCAATCGGAATTGTCACTTTGGCAACTCATTTAAAAAGGGCCGGTCATGAAATTGAACTGCTGGACATGAATATTGAATTGGACCAATTCGGAGCCTTAAAAGAAAAACTCCTGGACTATAGGCCGGAAGCAGTTGGCCTGTCCCTGCGCAATCTCGATCCGCTGGCCAATAAGACCAGCTCCCTCGTACCGCTTTTTATAGTTACGGTCAAAATGGCCGCCGCCCTTTTGCCTCGGGCCTGGCTATTGGCGGGAGGGACAGGATTTTCCCTTTTCCCGGAACGGCTGATGCGGGAAGCAGGGGAGATCGATTATGGAATTGTCGGGGAAGCAGAAAAGTCCTTGCCGCTCCTGCTGGCTGCTCTGGATAATCCGCCGCCTTTAAGGGGCTTGTGCTTCAGAAAAGGTAATCAAATACATATTAATCCTCCGGCGATTGATTACGATATGAGGGAATACCTGGTCCCGGACAGAAAATTGCTGCCCCTGAAATATTATGAAGGAATTAACAGTTACGTACCCGCTGTCGGGATTGAGACCAAGCGCGGTTGCTCCCTACACTGTACTTATTGTGTTTATCCCTGTCTCCAGGGCAAAGAACTGCGCTGCCGCCCGGCGGCTGCGGTAGGAGACGAACTGGAGCTTCTGTATAAAGAACATGGAATTAATACTTTCCATTTCAATGATCCGGTTCTTAATATGCCGCCAGGGCACCTGGAAGCGATCTGCCGGGAAATAATCCGGCGCAGGCTAAAGATTACCTGGAGTGGTTTTTTTCGCGAAGACCATCTGGACGGGAATAATATCCGGCTCTTTGCGCAAGCAGGCTGCAACTGTTTTTCCTTTTCGCCGGACGGGCTGTGTGATCAGTCCCTGAAGGTCCTGGGCAAAAAGCTGACAGCGGCTGATATCTTAAAAACGGCTGCGCTTGCTGCCCAAACTGAGGTCTGTACCATGTACCATTTCCTGGTTAACGTCCCGGGGGAAAACGGGCGGACGATTGATAAGGGACTGCGCCTTCTGGACCGCATTTACGAGCTGCACAGTGCCAACAGGAACCTGGGCACGCTGGTCTTGAATAATATTCGTCTCCTGCCGGGGACTCACCTGGCCGAACTGGCCCAAAAAGCAGGCATAATCCGGCCGGAGACAGATTTGCTTTATCCGACCTATTATAATCCGCCGCCTTATGAGGCCCTGCGTTACCGTCTGGAGACATACCATCAGTGCAAGAACATTTTCATGTGGCAGAAAGTGAGGGAAAATAATGAAAATCCTTTTGCTGGAGCACCCCAGAAAAATCGCCGGGGAGAGGTGTAATGATATTGCCAATACCCCTCTGTCCTCAAGCCTGATTACCGGTTATACGGCAGGGATGCTGGCCGGCCGGGAACATGAAGTGAAAATCGTGGAAGGGTACCTGGATAAACTGTCATATGATCAGATCGCCGGGATAATTGACAACTTTGAACCGGATATACTGGGAATCCATCTGATCTACAGCTGGGGAAATGAGGGAGAGCTGTTTTCCTTTCTGAAAGAAATTAAGAGAGGCGGGATCAAGTGGATCCTGGCCTATGGATTCTATCCGACCTTTGCTTATTCAGAGATCTTGCGGCAGTGCCCGGAAATCGACGCCGTCATTGGGGGAGAGCCGGAGCATACCTTTGTCCAAGTGGCGGAGGCAGTCGAAAATAGGATTGGCTTGAATAGTCCTATCCCCGGCCTAGTCCGGCAGGCTGATTATAGCAGGAGCATTTTACAGCGGCGTGAACCTGAAGCAAACCTTGACCTTTTGCCTGATCCCATCCGGACGGATGCTTTGCTGCGTATGCCGCAAATCAACATTGAGGGCAGCCGGGGGTGTTACGTGGGGTGTACATTCTGCTATATTAATCCCTATTACGGGAAGCCGGCCTGCTGGCGGGGACGAAGCCCGGAGAAGATCGTCGCCGAGATCGATAGTCTGCTTGAAAGACATGGGAAAAGGAGTTTTTATTTTGTTGATCCCAACTTTTTCGGTCCCGGCCGCTCCGGGAGGGAGAGGGTACGGCGGCTGGCTTCTCTGCTCCGGGAACGGAAAATTATTTTCGGGCTTGAGGGCCGGGTTAATGATATTAGGGAAGAAACAATTGCCGCTTTGGTGGAAGCCGGCTTGCAAGAGCTGCTTATCGGCTTGGAAAGCGGGAAAAACGAAGCTTTGAAGCGTTTGAATAAGATGACCACTGTGGAGCAGAATGAAGAGGCTGTCAGGATTCTCCGTAAATACGGTCTTGAGCCCAATATTGGGTTTATTATGTTTGAACCGGATTCTTCCCTGGAAGATATCCGCACCAACTTTGAATTTTTGCTCAGGAATGATTTGCTTGCCAATCTGCCCGTAACAGCCAATGTCCTTTATCATCCCCAGATAATCCTGCAGGGAACAAAGGCTTATCATGATTTTCAGGACCAAGGGCGCCTTAAACTGCTTTCTACCACCTATGAAGGGACAGTAGCTTTTGCCAACCGCCAGGTTGCTGCCCTGGCGCAGCTTATGAGCATAATTACCAACCATCTCTTTCGGGAAATGGCTGGAATCTGGAGCGGAAGGGTCGAAAAACCGGAAGGCGCGGAGGCGGTTTATCGGAAAGTAAACCAGACCTTAATCAGAACTTTCAGCGATGTCTTAACTTACCTCGAATCGGATAAGAAACTGGTAATTGAGGAAACAGAAGCCTTAGCCAATATGGTAACAGAGGAGATCAATCTGCTTTTAGCCGGAGAGAAGTCTTGATTTTCTCTAATAACTCAGTAATATTTTAAGTAGCCGGAATTCAGGAAACAGAGAGGTGAAGAAAAATTAAATCAAAAATATTATGGTTTATCATCTTAAACTTTTGTGAGTTAGGCATCTTATTATGGTCACTAACTATTTTCGCTTCTCCGTTTCAAGTTTTCCCATGGTACAAATCTGATAGTTTAGTGTTTGTGGGATTATTAT
>DATMXV010000117.1:0-7358 GCA_035561335.1 Desulfitobacteriaceae bacterium | reverse complement strand
TATTTGGTTGAAATTTTACAAACATTAGGTATAATCAGCATGAAAAAAATATTAGGGGGAAATTAAATGTTTAAAACGAAAACCAAAATCACTATTTTAAGTGCAGCCTTAGTTGCCCTATTAACCTTGGCAGGATGCGGTCAAACTGCTCAACCACCCGCTACGCCTGATGTTACCATCGACAAAAAGACCATTTCTGCTGCGGGGGCAACAGCTCTGCAACCTCTGGTCCAAAAAGCTGCTGATGAATTCATGAAGAAACATGCTGAGGTGCAGGTAAATATTAGTGGTGGCGGTTCAATGACAGGCCTTAATAATGTAGCCAGTGGTGCAATAGATATTGGTAATTCCGATGTAGAAGTAACACCTGAACTGCAGGACAAAGGGTTAATTGACCATCAGGTTTGTGTAGCACCTTTCCTGATCATTGTAAACAAAGACGTTACTGTTGATAGTTTAACTAAAGCTCAATTAACCGATATCTTTACCGGCAAAGTTACTAACTGGAAAGATGTTGGCGGCAGTGATCAGAAGATTTCCATTATAGGCCGGGCAGCTTCATCCGGTACCCGCGCAACCATTAAGAAACTTGTCTTGGATGGCGCCGAATTTACAAGTGCCGCTGTTGCCCAGGATTCTACCGGCAATTTGCTTACCGCAGTAGGCCAAACTCCGGGTGCTATCGGCTATATTGATGCCGCTTACCTGAAAGATACAGTCAAAGCTCTCAAATACAATGGCGTTGCCTACAGCCCGGATAACGTAATAAGCGGTCAGTATCCCATTTATTCTTATGAACACATGTATACCAAAGGAGATCCCACAGGTACCGTTAAATCCTTCCTCGAATATATCATGAGCGCAGAATTCCAAAACACATATGTGGAAAGCCAAGGTTTCATTCCGATCAGTAAAATGAAGAAATAAGAATTACAAATAATAAAAAAGGAGTATCGCCGGTAACTACTGAAAAAGTAGTTTTGCGATACTCCTTTTTTTGTTACTATACTTCGAACCCTTCAGTTTGCTGACAGCACCCAGCCTGTCTTTTCCCTACTATACTTAATTATTCCCCATATGAAAAATGCATGACTTTATTCTTATCTTAGTAGTCCATCCTCAGATTTGACTCAGGCGTGGGTCTTTCTGTCTCACCGGCCGCACCTCCGGCAACCGGTTGCTGAGAAATCTTCTGAGGATTTTTGATTTGCTCAATTAAATCCATAAGGGCAGCACTGCCTTTGACCGCAAATTTTCGTGTTGCTTCCCGGGCCTCAGGTGAAACAGCAAGGATTATCGCAGTAAGAGTCAAAGCAAAACCGAATGGTGTTTTTTTAATAAATTTAAACATACATTTATCCCTTCCTTAAAATTCATTAATACTAGATAAAATATCCCAATTTAGAATAATTATACATATTCTTTCAATGAACCTCCCGTATAATTTTAGAGACTATGGGCAGATACTATATGTTATTACTATACAGAAAATACATTAATAAAAAACCTATAAGTATCTGGGAGGGTTATTCTTTGATCAGGCTTAAGGAAGGCGCGCGGTTTATTCGCAGCTTACCCGGTCGAGTACGTATTGAGATTTTTGGACTTAAAAAAAATAAAAACGCGGAATATCTTCTATGTAACCGTTTACAAAGATATAAGAGTATCAGGCAGATCTCTCCCTGTATTGAGACCGGGAGAGTCCTGATTCTTTATCAGGAAAATGAGATAACTCTCGCAACTATATTTAATGAAGTCAAGAGCATAGAAAGCCGGATAGTCTTTACTCAGCAACAACACCTAACCGGCGTTTATCCGGATGACCCCAATTTCAGGCAGACGTTTAACCTGACTGATAGGACTTTGTCTATGGCCGAGGTAGCCTCCGCTCACGAAGGCGTAGAATTAAAAAATCCAAAATGGCAGCCTTCTCCGGAGCAGGCTGTACCTGAAGAAAACAGGCCTTATTTCAGGCTGGAAAAAAAGGACAAGGGCGAGCAGCAAATGCCTCTTCCTTTAGCCCTGTCGATTGGCGGCTTGGGGTTATTGGGGGTCAAGCAGTTAGTTGCCGGCCGTTCCGCTTTGGCCCAAAGTTCAGGAGCGTTCCATTTAGCCGCTCTGGTCTCTGCAGTCAGCGGTTATCCTGTCCTCAAACACGGGTTTCAGCGCCTTACGGCCAGGAGTGACCTAAATAGGGATCTGATCCTGGGAGCAGCTGCTTTAGGCCTGGCTTTAGCCAGGGAAAACCTGATTGTTCTGGCCGGGCTCAGTATCCTGCAGTTTTTGAAGTGGGAAAAAAGCAATTCCCTGAAAAGCAGGACTCAGCCTGAGGAAAATTCAACCGTTCTTTCACCGGAAATCAACAGTTATGTCCAGAGAACCGGAAAAGCCGGTTTATTGGCAGCAGGCACGGCCTGGGCCTTCAACGGCAAGCCCCTGACAGGACTTGCGGTACTGCTGGCTGCAAATCCCCGGGCAGCTGCTCTTCCGGCCGAATATGCCTGGGACCAGGCAGAACACGAGGCCAGGAAACAAGGATATGAGATCCCCGCGGAACACTCCCTGGCGAAACTGGCCCAGATTAAAACTGTAGTTTTTGAAGATACTGCGCTGATGTTTGGCGGGCAAAGCGGAGAAGTCCAGTGTATCCCGTTTCAGGGAGATGAGCATAAACTCTGGCGGCTGGCGGCCTCTCTCCTGAAAAAAACCAGTCATCCCTGGAGGGCGGAAGTGTTGGACCGTGCTCTGGCTTTACATACTACCATCCGCACGGCCTATAAGATTCAGGAGACCCCGAATGGCGTTCAGGGTGAAATCAATTCCAGCAAAATGATTCTGGGCAACCTCAAACTGCTGGAAGAAAACGGCATCGACTACAATCCCTGTTTGTTAGAAATCAAGAGAAAAATCCGGAAGGGCTATCAGGTTGAATGCCTCGCCAAAGGCCCACAAGTCATCGGCCTTTTCCTGCGTCCGCAAGGAGGCATCGTCCGGGAATTCAATGAGGCGGTAAGCACTTTGCGGCAACATAACCTGCGCTTTGCCGTCTTAACTAACAGCCTGTCCGTAGATCAAACGTTTTTAGCCAACTCCGGGATTGACGTACTTTGGTCAGATGTCAAACCGGAAGAAGAAATAGAGCGGTTGGCCATCCTTCGTCAACAAGACCGGGAATTATTAATGGTCACAGAAAAGAGCGCCTCCTACCGGCAGACACTCCCGGATTCCGGGATCCTGACGATTCCTTTAGCCGGAGCCGCGAAAATTTCACAGACGATTGCCTATGCCCGGACCGTAGAAAACATGGTCCGCCGGCATTTCCTTATTGCTAAAATATGGAATAGCATTGGCAGTATGCTTGCTTTTACCTCAGTCCTGAGTGCTCCGCTAATTAACCTGGCCGGCGATGCCCTTACCCTTGTCCTGCTGGCGATAAGTAAACGCGGCAGCGAGAATCCCGGATTAGTTTTGCCTGTCCAAACACCGTCTCAAATACAATCCAACCCCCAATCTGAACTGAGAACGATTCCCTGGCATGCTTTGTCTGTTGAAGAAATCTTGCAAAGACTACAAACTGAAGAAGTACAAGGATTAAGCAAAAACCAGATAAAGAACAGAAGAAAATTTTATGGGCTTAACCAGCTTGAACAGAAGAAACCGACACCCTGGCTCTTAGCCTATCTTGCCCAATTCAAAGAATTTACCACCCTGGTTGTTTTGGGGACATCTGCTTTAGCGTTTCTCTCCGGTAACGTGTTTGATGGCCTGGCGATGGGGGCCATTCTCCTGGCGAATGCCGCTGTCGGCATGGTCCAGGAACGCAAAGCGGAAAAAGTCATCGAAACCCTGGACCAGTACCAGCCACCGCACTGTAAAGTTAACCGGGACCAGGTGCAAGCGGAAATCCTGGGGACTGAACTCGTTCCGGGAGATGTCATTAGTTTGGAAGCCGGAGAACGGGTGCCGGCCGACATCCGTTTGATTCGGGCCTGGAATCTGGAGGCCAATGAAGGGGCTTTAACCGGAGAGTCTGTGCCGGTTGCGAAAAACATCGAGTGCGTGGAGCAGGATTGTCCCCTGGCCGAACGTTATAATATGCTCTTTATGGGTACGGATGTAACTCGCGGCAAAGGCCTTGGGGTAGTAGTGAGTACAGGGATGCAGACAGAATTCGGCTATCTTATGTCTTTAATGAAGGAACAGGATAAACTGTTGACTCCACTCCATGAAAAAGTTACCCGGATTTCTAAGATATTTGTTAAGGGAGCAGCTCTTGCCGGGGGAATTGTTTTAATGGCAGGACTACTCAGGGGCAGGCCTATAACGGAGATGATTACAAGTTCCATCACCCTGGCTGCTTCCGCTGTGCCTGAAGGGTTGCCTGTTACGATCACCATCGCCCTCAGCGCCGGTATCTATCGGATGTCCAAACAAAATGCCCTGATCCGGAAACTCTCCGCTTTGGAGACTTTAGGCCGGACAACAGTGATCTGTACAGATAAAACAGGTACATTAACTAAAAATGAAATGACCGTGCGCAAGATTGCTTCTGTGAATGAGAGTTGGGAGGTTACGGGTGAAGGCTATGATCCTTCAGGCCAGGTGATTACTGCCAAAGACAGAAAAATTGTCAATTGCCGTGATCAGACGGTGGAAAACCGGGAATTAAAGCAGCTTATGCAAATTACCATGCTCTGTAATAATACCAGTCTTGAGCAAAGCGGTACACGCTGGCTGATCAAAGGAGATCCCACCGAAGGGGCTCTAATTACAATGTCCGCAAAATACGGGCTTTGGCCAAAGGACATGCTCCAATGGCACCGTGTCCACGAAGTGCCATTTGATTCCAATTCCGGCACCATGAGCGTTGTCTGCCGGGACAAAGATCAGGAGCAGGAATGCTATCTCTTGGCAAAAGGAGCAGTTGAAACGATCATCGACCATTGCCGTTGGTATCAACAAGGAGGAGAGGTATTACCTCTCACAGACGAGATCAGGCAACGGATTCTGCAGCAAAACTCCCGTTATGCCCGGGAGGCGTTCAGAATACTCGGTTTTGCCTATTCGCCAACAGAATGGCAGGAAAAACAATCCGTTCTCCCGGAAGACAATTTGATTTATGTGGGGCTGGTCGGGATGATGGACCCACCCAAACCGGAAGTGGAAAAGAGCATCCGGGAGGCGTATGCTTTAGGCGTAAGCCCGGTAATGATAACGGGAGATCATCCGGTAACTGCGATTGCCGTCGCCAAAGAACTAGGTCTCGGCGACAAGTCGTCCCGCCTGCTCACAGGTCTGGAACTGGATCAATTGTCTGATGAAGAACTGGCTGCAGTCGTGGAAAAGATCTCAATTTTTGCCAGAGTTACACCTGAACACAAACTAAGGATAGTAAAAGCATATCAGCAAAGAGGCCATATCGTAGCGATGACCGGAGACGGTGTAAACGATACACCGGCGATAAAACAAGCGAATGTTGGCATAGCGATGGGTGAAACCGGGACCGAAGTAACAAAAGCAACCGCAGATATGGTTCTTAAAAAAGACCATTTTGGCTCAATTCTCGAAGGAGTTAAAGAAGGCAGAACAATTATTGGCAACATCAGACGGGCAATCGGCTGCCTGCTGACAGGTAATCTGGCGGAAATTCTCGTAAGTGCAACAGCTGTGATTATTGGCCTGCCTATGCCTTTGGTACCTATCCAAATCCTGCTCATGAATCTGTTGACCGATGCCATACCGGCAATGGTCCTGGCAGTTAATCCCGGTTGCCGGAAAAAACAAACACAGAAAGTTGATATTATCGATCAGGAATTATCTAAAAAAGTGATTACCCGGGGGATATTACTGGGAGTAGGCTCCCTGGGCTTGTTTGCCGCAGCTTTGGCTGCCGGACAACCGCTGGCCGTTGCGCAAACAGTAGCCTTTACCACCCTGGTCACCGGGCAATTAGCCCAAACTTTGTCCTGGAGACGGGAAGGAACTGAAACAAATATGGCAGAGTCTTTACGAGACCGTTATTTGCTCGGAGGACTGACGGCATCCTCAACCGCTTTACTGGCAGCATTGTACCTGCCGCCTGTTGCCCGTTTCTTCCATAGTACACCGCTCGGTTTGTCACACTGGTTATCAATCCTGCTGGTCGCAGGTGTTGTAGACTTGTTATCCAAACTCGCGTTCTCCCCGCTCTCAAGGAACTTCCTTAATAAGAGGGATATCCGACCACAGATAGCAGGTATGTGCAGAACAGCCGCTTGCTATAATTAATTAAGAAGGGATGGTGGAAACAATGCTTAAATACCTGGATGAAGGCAATGCTCTCACCGGGGCTGCTTTGATCCTGGCGGCATCCGCCTTAGTTCCGGTTGTTGGAAAAACACTGCGTCCTCTGGCTGTTTTAGGAATTAAGGGGGCACTTAGCTTGGCAGACGGAACCAGAACAACACTCTTTCTTGTTAAGGAGGAAATTGAGGATATTGTGGCGGAAGCTCAGTTTGAGCGAATAAAAAGACAGTTAGACAAAGAGGTTGGTTCAATATCCACTCCGGCCGGTTCCAGTTGATTCAGGAACTTTTCTACCAGAAAACTTCAGGAGTTAAAAAGGAGAGATCCGGTTTGACGTTAGATAATAACCCAATTAATCAACATTTACAGCAGGCAATGGACCATTTGGAAAAGGCCATTAATCTTAGTATCGAGCAAGTATTACAACAAGGAAAAAATAAAAAGGAAATAGGGCGAATCTGGGAACAGTTCATTACCCTGTTTATAGGCTTGGTCCGCCGGAAAAGTGTGGAACACCGGGTGAATTTGTTGGGGTGGATTGCTTTTCCGCGTTGGCGGCGGTAAATTTATTATCCTAAGGGAAATAAGGATTATTTTAAGGAGGAACCTATATGTTTGGCAGACTGTTTAGCAGTGGTACATGGATGGCAGGCGCAATTACCGGGGGACTCAGACAGCTTAAAGATACAAGTGCCTACGGGCAAGGATATCTTAATGGTAATCAGTATGCCAGCCGCACTACCCATAACCTGACAGAAGCCTTCGGACTGATGGCAGGCCTGGAATATGGGGCTATGCTGGGGTCCGCAATTCTGCCCGGAGTTGGAACGATCGCCGGAACAGTTCTCGGCGCGGTATTTGGCGAACGCCTGGGTGATTCTGTAGGCGGAGAAGTGGGAAAGCTCATCTTTGAATCCGGGGGACAGCAAAATTTATTAATGGCTGCCGGAAAGTAAAATTTCCACCCTCATTTAGAGAAGCGGAGCCTTGACAAAATAGTTACAAATTTAAATAAACCCCTTCATTGGATATATGGATCTGACCAGACCATAATTCGCTGAAGGGGTTTATTC
>DATMXV010000116.1:0-12451 GCA_035561335.1 Desulfitobacteriaceae bacterium | reverse complement strand
ATCCAATATAGCTAGTAATGCTTTTAGCTCCGAATCGTTATGTTTACCCAATATGGAATGTAAAAATATAAGTAGTTATGCTATATTAATCTAGCCAATTTGGAATTTAGCAATAGAAAATTTGGAGATGGGAGGTGGGATGAATATGCGGATTAAAGTGGAGTTTGAGACAAAAGAAGAGACATTGCCGATAAATTATAGGGAAAAGTTCCTTTCTTACCTGAAGAAAGCCTTTGAAGACTATAATCAAGATCTTTACCAAGCTCTTTATGAGTCCGGAGCCAATTTTAAAGCTTTGTGCTTAGCTATTTATTTTCGGCCTGAAGTAGAAATTTTAAAAATGGGGATAACCTTAAAGAGCAAGCGCTTCGTTGCTACCTTTACGACGCGGGATGTGATGATGGGGGTTCATTTAATCAATACTTTGTTATCCAGGCGCAATCGCTGGGCCCCGCTAGCCGACACAGGAAATAAGCTGAAAATCACAGCGGTAACAAAGATACAGGAACATGAGATTACAACCGACACGGCTGCTTTTCGGATTCTTTCTCCTCTTGTGGTAAGAGATCATGACGGGAAAGAGGGCAGAGATTGGTATCTGACCTTTGAGGATGAGACATTTGAAGCGGTCTGGAAGCGCAACTTAAAGACTGAACTGAGAAATGTTTTGGGACGAGACGCAGGCCGTGATGTGGAACGACTGAAAATCGAACCGATTAAGCTCAGGAAAACGGTGGTGCTCAATTACGCTATCCATATACCCTGTACTATCGGAACGTTTGTTTTGGAGGGAGAACCCTATTTGCTGGACTATCTCTATAAAGCAGGGATGGGAAGCAAGCGTTCTTTAAGCTTTGGTTGCTTGGATATCTTGTAAGAAAGGAGGGGGACGATGGAAGAGGGGGTTTTAAGACTCAGACTGGGGGATTGGCAGTGGAACGGAGCAGTGCTTGGATTTATCCGCATTGTCGGCAAGGAAAAGGTTGTCTTTAAAGAAGAATCTGTGGAATTTTCAGCAAAACTTCTGGAGAATTTCGAGGAAAAATATTTTGCTTATCTGATCAAGTTATATGAGAAAACTTTATCATGGTACAAAATCGTCAGGTTCAAAGAGCGGCTGGAGGCCTATGAAGACGATGAGTTTGCAGCATTTAGCCTTAAAGATCTTAAAGCTCTGAATGAACATATAAAAACCGTGAAAAGCCTGATCAAGAGCAACAGTTATAAAGCAGCCTATGAACTGATGGGTCTGGGTGAAGACATGCTGGTTTGGGAAAAGGAATTAACCTCCATAAAAGAACCTAAAGGTGAACAGGATTTTGCAGCGGACAAGCCTAAACTGATCGGCAAGGTTAAGGAAGTCTTCCAAACATTAAAGAAAATTATCTCATGTTGTGAAAGCCCGGAAGGGAAACGGTACATTCGGGCCAAAAACATTATTTATACCGTGATTAAAAATGCCTGGAACGGGGTCAGTTTTCTTAATCCCCAGACAAAAGAAAAAGATGTCTATTTGGATTACAAAGCTCATTTTGTAGATGGAACCATTGCTTACCTCAAGCAGAATAAAGATAAATTTAAATATCAGTGTTTTATCTGCGATAGGCCGATCAAGGATATGGGCCTTGATCTGAGCTTTATGAATGCCACCGGTTTTGATGTGGCCAGAAAGTCTTCTCATGTGTGGGATTTTCAAAACGATATTGCGGTCTGTCCGTTGTGCAAACTGATTTATTCCTGTTTGCCTGCAGGGTTCACCTATGTTTACGACCGGGGGATTTTTATCAATATCAATACGAGTGTGGAAGACGCTTATGAAGTTAACCACAGGATCCATCACGAGGTCCTCAGGAAGGAAGGAAACTTGCGCTCCATCTATCCGGTCTTGATCGGAGCCTTGCACGAACAGGAGAATGCAGGCGCGAGCTATGAACTGGCCGACATCCAGGTGGTTCGTTATGAACGGGAGACTTACCGTTTTAATATTTTGTCCCGCAAAATGCTACAGCTTATTTTTGACGCTAAGGACAGGCTGGACAGCCTCATTAACACATCATTTACGGAAAATAAGTTAACCGTCCGCATCTATGATGAAGTGATCTCCCGTATTTTCAACAATCAGAACTTATTTACGCTGATTCATCGCATGCTTCATTATCGACTATCCGATCCGTCCAAATGCCGCTTTAACGGAGCGCATATCACCCATTTATTAAGAATTAATCAACGGATTTACCAAACGTTAGGAGGGATGAAAGTGGGGTATGAAGGGAAGGACAAAGCTCTGGTCCGGGAGGCCAGAGCGGCCGGAGAGCAATTAAAAAGGTATTACTATGGGAAAAATGCTCAGCATAAACTACCAGGTATTTGCTATCGCCTGCTCAATGCACTGAAAACATCCAATCAGGAAATGTTTTTGGATGTGACTTTGAATTGTTATCTCTATGTGGGTTTTCCGGTTCCGGAGGTACTTACCAACTCGCTGGGACAGGAAAAGGATTTCAGTACTGTGGGATATGCTTTTGTTGCCGCCTTAATCGATAGCAGCAAGAGCAACGGCAAAGACGACAGTCAAGGTTGAGGAAATGAAGGAGGAGCGAAATGGAGAGTAAAGGACTGACTTTAACCATCATATTTCAAGCTGAGAGTGCCAATTATGGCGAAAGCGTGGGTAATGTGGCCGCTCTGAAAAAGATTTCCCGAGGACAGGGTGATCAATACACCTATATATCCCGGCAAGCGCTGCGCTACAATATTACCGAACAGCTGGGAGAGGATTTGGCGCCAGTAAATGCAGAGGGCAGCGGAGAAAAAAAGGTGGTTCAATTCAGCGAAGAAGCCACCATCAATCGTTATCCGGAAATCGACTTTTTTGGCTATTTAAAGACAGAGAGAGGGACGGGGGGCAAGAAACGCAGTGCCAAAATACGTCTTTCCCATGCCATTTCCCTGGAGTCTTATAAAGGAGATCTTGACTTCCTTACCAATAAAGGGCAGGCGGATAAGATTAAAGAGAATATGAATATTGCTCAGGCGGAAATCCATCGCTCCTATTACCGCTATACCGTTACAGCGGACCTGGATCAGATCGGTGAGGATGAAGTATATGACATAAGCCTGCCCGCTGCGGAAAGGGCGCGGCGGGTCAAAAAACTGCTGGATACTCTGGCCTTTTTGTACAGGGATATCCGCGGTCGCAGGGAAGATCTGAAACCTTTGTTTGCCATCGGCGGAGTCTATGATATCAAAAATCCCGTATTTCAGAATGTGGTCAATGTGAAAAATAAGGCTGTCAATATCGCGGAGATTAAAGGGGTTCTCCATGACACGATTAAAGAGAATACCTATTGCGGCGTGGTGGACAATAGTTTCGCCAATACCAGCGCACTGAAAGAAAGCCTTGCCGCCTCGTCCATACCCGTTTTTTTCGCCAAGCTGAAAGAGAAGGTGGATCAGTACTATGAAGGCCGTTAGGGTGCGCTTGCATCAGGATATGGTGAATTACAAGAAGCCCACCAGCTTTCAGCTTAAAGAAACCTATCCTCTGCCCCCTCATTCTACGGTGATTGGGATGGTGCACAATTTATGCGGCTATACCCAATATCATCCCATGCAGGTCAGTGTTCAAGGTAAGTATTTTTCCAGGGTTAATGATCTCTACACCCGCTATGAATTTAAAAATGCCATGAAATATGAAGCGGCCAGGCATCAATTACAAGTGGAGGAGTACGGAATCAATCAGGGCGTGGCGACCGCGGAACTGCTGGTGGAGGTGGAGCTTTTGCTCCATATCATGCCTGAGGATCAGGAGGGGGTTGAGGAAATCTATCAAGCGCTCATGAACCCCAAAGAATACCCTTCCTTGGGACGGCGGGAAGATCTGGTGGAGTTTAAAGAGGTAAAGGTCGTGGAGTTAAGCCTGACCGAGCTGAAAAAGCAAATTACCGCCCCCGATGATTACTATGCCTATATTCCCCTCAATCTTCTGGAAGACGAAAATGTTCGCCTGACTCATGGCATCGGGGACCGCCAGCCGGGAACCCGCTACAGGCTGACCAAGAATTATGAGCTGGTTGATTATGGCACGAAAACAACACCTAAACTATTTAGGCGCTGGAATAAGGTGGACGTTATTTACGGCGTGCCCACCGCGCTGATTGAAGGAAAGGTGACGCTGGATGAAGATGGGCTTGTCGCCTATCTGGTATAAACAGCAGGTCTGATTAATACTAAACAGGCTTGATTTAGATGAGCAGGAGTGATCTTGATGGATGAGGAGAAAGAACGAAAAGGGATAGATGAATCAGCCCTCGCCAAATCCCAGCCTAAAGAGGATATTCAGGCCCATACGGACGGTTTGCTGCGCAATTTGAAGATTCTGAAAGAGCTTTATCCCAATCTGTTTGCAGGTTGGGATAAATTTAAATTATATGAATTGCTGTGGCTGGCCTGTCTTTATCACGATATGGGCAAACTGTATCCTAGGTTCCAATATTGTATTGCCCGCAGGATTCCTTATGACGGCATCCCCCATGGGCTTTTAAGCCTGGCATTTATCGACTGGAAGCGGCTGAAGCAGGAAAGGGGATTGGACAATGATGATTTAAAAATTCTCTATCATGCGGTAGCTTATCATCATGCCCGGAAAATGCCTTTGAGCAATAAGGAAATCGAGGCGGAGTTTTCCAAACTGCAAAAGGGGTGGGAACGCTTTGAGTATTCGGAATTGCCCTGGAAAAGCGAGATCGAAGAAGAAATCAATCAACGGTATTTCTCAGTAAGAGAGCGGATCGGCAAAAAAAATCAGGCGTTGTTCTTTCGCTTTGTTATACTGGAAGGACTGTTGATCCGCCTGGATTATGCGGCCAGTGCTCATGTGGAAGTGGAGCATCCCTGTGGTTTTTTGGCCCAAGCCATGGATGAATTAATGGTACGCTGGAGCAAGAGCTATCCTGGGAGTCAATGGAATGATTTGCAGCTTTATATGGGTCAAAACCGGGATAAAAATGTGATAGCCATTGCTCAGACTGGGATGGGGAAAACCGAGGCAGGCCTGCTGTGGCTGGGCAATGCCAAAGGTTTCTTCACCCTTCCCCTGAAAAGTGCGATTAATGCCATTTACCAACGAATCGTTAATGACATCGTCATAGAAAAAAAGGATGAACGGGTAGGTCTCCTGCATTCCGACACCTACACCCAGTATCTGCAGCTTAATGAAGGGAACTCAAAGGGCAAAAGAACAAAGGGAAAAGGGGAGGAGGGCGATATGCCTGCAGACCTCTACTTTACCAGAACCAAACAATTTTCTTTGCCGTTAACCGTTTGCACCTTGGATCAACTGTTTGATTTTGTTTTCCTTTATTGGGGATTTGAACGAAAGTTGGCCACTCTGGCCTATTCGAAAATTATTATTGACGAAGTGCAGATGTATTCCCCTGAACTGATGGCCTATTTAGTTTTAGGACTGCGCTATCTCACTGGAATAGGGGGCCGGTTTGCTATTCTCACAGCGACTCTCCCTACCTTTTTTATCGATCTTCTGAAAGAGGAGGGGATACCTTTTAAGCCTCCCCGCACCTTTACCGACGGCAGAATCCGGCATAGCCTAAAGGTGATTGATAAAGAGATCAACGGGGAAGACATCGTGGAGCTGAGCCGGCAATATCAGGGCAAAAAGATCCTGGTGATTTGCAATACGGTGAAGAGTGCAGTCAATCTGTACCGCCAGCTTCAGTGGGATCAGGATTTGCAGGAGGTTAAGCTCGTTGATGTCAATAGAGAGGCTGGTTTGTCAGAGGATAGGGATGGGGAGCGAGAGGTTTCCGGGGTAAATTTACTCCATAGCTGCTTTATCAAACGGGACCGGAGAGAAAAGGAGCGGCTTATTTTAAAAATGGGTGAAAAAGACAGTACGCTGAGCGGGGTCTGGATAGCGACGCAAATTGTCGAGGCCTCTCTGGATATCGATTTTGATCTGCTCTTCACCGAACTGTCTGACCTGAACGGTCTTTTTCAGCGGATGGGCAGGTGCTACCGCAAGCGGGAACTGAAGAAGATTTCATACAACTGCTTTGTGTTTACCGGAGGAAACAAGCCGTGCAGCGGAGTGGGAGCCTTTATTGATCAAGAGATTCACCGCCTTTCTAAAGCGGCTTTGTCAGAAATGGATGGAATTTTGGGAGAGGCCCGCAAAGTAGAAATGATTGAAAGGCTTTACACAAAGGAGAATCTGCCTGATTATTACTCCTTAATTAAAGAAGTTAATTTAGCCTATGCCGACTGCTGCTCCGTTGGAGAGATCAGTGCCAGTGAGGCCAGGGAGCGGTTTAGGAACATTGATAATGTGACTGTGATGCCCCATCAGGTATATGAGACTTACCGGCAGGAGATTGCACAGGCTCAGTCAATCCTGCAGATGGATTATTCCGGCATAACGGAAGCGCAGATCAGAGAATTGAAGGAGTCTAAAGCTAAGGCACGTAATATGATCATGGACTATACGGTCGATATTTCCCGTTTGTGGTACCGGAACCTTGAAATGAATCATGAAACCCTGGAGCTCAATCGGTATGAACGGATTCCGATTGTTAAATGCGATTATAACAGCCAAGAGGGGATGATTCGTCCGACCCCGAAAAAAAATGCCGATTTTACAGATTTCTCATCGCGGAGTTTCTAACCGGGAAATTTTTCGCTTCTGTGAATCTGTCCAGTGAGAGGGGGGGAATGGTCTTGCGCGTCACCGGAACAATGTTCTATTACTATTTTGTCTGCCGGCGGAAGCTATGGTGCTTTAACCATCACATCACCCTGGAAAATGAGAGCGAGCAGGTCTTACTGGGTAAGATTCTTGATAATACGGCGTATGGTCGGGAGCACAAGCACATCATGATCGACGAAACGGTGAATGTGGATTTTATTAAAGACTGGAAGGTATTACACGAGGTCAAGAAGAGCAGAAGCATTGAAGAAGCGTCCATTTGGCAGGTCAAGTATTATCTCTATTTTCTGAATCAACGGGGAATCAAGATCGAAAAAGGCATTCTGGATTATCCCAAAATCAAGAAACGGGAGGAGATCAGGCTGGAACCGGGGGATGAAGAGAAAATTAGAAGAATTTTGCAGGCCATTGAGGAAATTGTATCCCGGGAGAAAATGCCTCCGCCGATCAACTCTAAAATCTGTAGGAGCTGTGCTTATTATGAGTACTGTTATGTATAGGGAGGATTGACATGGCGGAAAGCTTTTATCTTTTTTCCAACGGAGAGCTGCAGCGCAAGGATAATGTTCTGCGCATGGTAGCTCCGGACGGGCGTTTTAAGGATATTAAGGTAGAAATGACCAGGGATATTTACCTGTTCGGCGAGGTAAGCCTGAATACCAAGTGCCTTAACTATGCGGGGCAATTGTCCATTCCGATTCATATTTTTAACTATTATGGATTTTATACCGGGAGCTTCTATCCCAAGGAAGAGAATGTATCGGGCAAGTTATTGATTAAACAGGTGCAGCACTATACCGACCTTCAGCAGCGGTTGGCAATTGCCAGGGCCTTTATTGAGGCGGCCAGCTATAATATGCTGCGTAACCTGCGCTATTATAATGAGCGCAACCGGGACTTGGAGTCTTATATAACGGAGATCAAGGGTTTAAGAAAAGGAATTGAAACGGCTAGGGATATTCAGGAGTTGATGGGCCTGGAAGGAAGCATCAGGAAGGTTTATTACGGCAGTTGGAAAGAGATTGTTAACCAGGAGATCGACTTTGAGAAGAGAGTCAAGCGCCCGCCGGACAATATGATCAATGCCCTGATTTCTTTTGTGAATTCCTTGGTGTATGTGACCTGTCTTACGGAAATATATAAGACCCAACTACACCCGGCGATGAGCTATCTCCATAGCGCGGGAGAGCGGCGGTTTTCCCTTTGTCTGGATATTGCGGAAGTCTTCAAACCTTTGATCGCTGACCGCCTGATTTTTTCCATGCTGAATAAGAAGATGCTAACGGAAAAAGATTTTGAGCGAGAGTCTAATTTTTGTTATCTTAAAGAGACAGGGCGTAAGCGCTTGTTAGAACAATACGATGAAGACCTGAATAGGACGATCCGGCATAAGGGGCTTAATAAGAATGTGTCGTATCGCTATCTAATTCGTCTTGAGTGCTATAAGTTGATCAAGCATTTGATGGGGGATAAGCAATATGAAGGTTTTATGATCTGGTGGTGAAAAGCAATGTATATTATACTGGTTTATGATATTGAGATGGATGAAAACGGAGCCAGAGCCTCCAGACGGATTTTCAAGACTTGCAAGAAGTATTTGACTCATGTACAGAAATCGGTATTTGAAGGGGATATTACGCCGGCTCTGCTGAAAAAGCTCCAGGCGGAGCTGAGTGCTTACATCAGAGAAGACCGGGATTCCGTATTGGTTTTTAAGAGCAGGGAGGAGCGATGGTTGCAAAAAGAATTTTGGGGTAAAGAGGATGATAAAACCTCTAATTTTTTCTAGACTTTTGGGCAGCGAGATTTTCTGTCGACCAGCGATAGTGCAATTTTTCCCGGAGAACGACAATACATTGATATACCTGGAAAGTGTGTGTGATGGCAGCCGCTTTGTTGGGGAAAGCTGTCTTGATTTTAGGTGTCATTTTATAGGTCGACAGAAATGGAGGATGGAGGCCTTGGTATAGGCCGGTTTCAGAAGAAAGCCTTGTAATTTAGCCACAGTGGAATGTAAACTTCTTTAGCCGGTTCCTTGATCGCTTCCACGTCGTCTTGTAATTTAGCCACAGTGGAATGTAAACTCGTTCTCATGGCATTCACAAGACGGTTCCCATCCGCTTGTAATTTAGCCACAGTGGAATGTAAACCAAATAGATTGAGCTTGGCGAACAGCCTAATATTTCCCTTGTAATTTAGCCACAGTGGAATGTAAACACTGATGACCCAGCCGATTTTTGTTTAAAGATAAACGCTTGTAATTTAGCCACAGTGGAATGTAAACTAATAAAGTAAGTGGTATACAAGGAGAAGGTTATGATCTTGTAATTTAGCCACAGTGGAATGTAAACGCTTCTCTGCTTGACCGCCTCTGCCACAAATATAGACTTGTAATTTAGCCACAGTGGAATGTAAACAGGGCAGGCAGTATCCGCTCCCCGACAACTGGCCGGCTTGTAATTTAGCCACAGTGGAATGTAAACATCTGTCCATGATTTCAGGAAGCGTTGCTCCGGCTTGCTTGTAATTTAGCCACAGTGGAATGTAAACGACGTTGTAATTGACGAAGATTCCGGTTGTGAAATTGCTTGTAATTTAGCCACAGTGGAATGTAAACCCATGTGACCGGTGAAAGCAATCTTTCCGTTCAATCTTGTAATTTAGCCACAGTGGAATGTAAACACAAGCGAATATTACGATATCGGCACATCGGGCATGCTTGTAATTTAGCCACAGTGGAATGTAAATAGTCATATTCCTTGATAACTTCATAGACTGCCTTTCCTTGTATTAAAACCGAACGGAATTTCTTACATTTCCGACATGCGGCGGGACGTAAATCCGATTATAAAATGGCTGATTTATTAATTGCCAAGCCGAAAGAAATACGTCCGGGATTCATAACCTCGTCGAATGCTTCTTATAGCGTAAAACTACTCCATCGGAAAGAAATATGATACAATCAGGGCGATCTTAAAAGACATCTTTATAAGGATGATGACCCTGATATCCAATCTGAGTATGACTATTTTGTTTTCTTAAATAATTCGGAAGAAAGCATAATGAGGCTGGACAGCGTCAATATTGCGAATGAACTGATAGGCACAGTTGAAGATATATATAGAAAACAAAAGTGTACAAAGATTCCACATTAAAATATAGCTTTCTTGCAAAGAGGTTTCTGGATCTAACGGAAATACCTCGCTTCTATATATTGTTAAGCGAACAAATGTTTGGTATAATTTGGACAGGTACCCCCTGGGCTGTTTTGAAAAAACGACTCATTGAAGAAGGTACTCAACTGCTTAAAAATTGTAAGCAGTTGAAAATGAAAGCGGCGGGTAACCATCTAAAAAAAGCGGAGGTCATAAGGCTATGGCAAAGAAAAAAACAAGGAAATCACCATCCGTTCCAGTGCAGCAGAATACCTGACATATATTGCAGCTACAGGCGATAATCCTCAAAGCTTTGAAATGCGTTATGAAGACGAAAACATCTGGCTTACGCAGAAGATGCTGGCAACACTATACGATGTATCTGTACCCGCAATAAACCAGCATATAAGAAAAATATTTGATGATAATGAACTCGAATCGGGTTCAGTTATTAAGAAATACTTAATAACTGCAACTGATGGCAAGCAATATAACACAATACATTATAATCTGCAAATGATTATCACCGTGGGTTTTAAAGTGAACAATGAACGTGCTGTCCAATTCCGCAAGTGGGCGAATCGAATCGTGAAGGACTACACTATCAAAGGATTTGCTATGGATGATGAACGCTTGAAAAATGGCGGTTCTATTCTAACAGAGCAATATTTTGAAGAACAACTCCAGCGTATCCGGGAAATCCGTCTGAGTGAGCGGAAATTCTATCAAAAAATTACCGATATATATGCGACCGCCATTATTACGATGTAAATGCCATTGCTACAAAGCGTTTTTTTGCCACTGTACAAAATAAGCTTCATTGGGCGATTCATGGACAGACTGCCCCAGAAGTTATCTATACCCGCGCAGACGCTAAAAAGGAACATATGGGGCTGACCACCTGGAAAGACGTGTAAAGGGTGAGGAAAAGGGGTGATCTAATGACCTTTAGTGGGTTAAAGCAAGGATAAAAGCACCTCGCGCCGTAATCTAAGTGGCGTGAGGTATTTAAATTCTTAAATTAAATTCAAAGAGGGTGGTAAAATTATGTACTTTACTTCAATTGGAAAAATAAATACCAAGGATACTACGGCCTTGGCTTTGAAAGCTGCCCTGGAAAAAAACATCAACTATATCGTTGCCGCTTCTTCCAGCGGCCATACAGCCAGGATGCTAATTAACCCCCACAATATAAATATTATTTGTGTAACCCATGCTCATGGCTATCCTCTAGAGGGTAAAAGTGAAATGCCCCAAGAAGTTCGCGATCAACTTACGGCTTTAGGAATAAAAGTTTTAACAACGACTCATGTTCTGAGCGGAGCGGAGAGAGGTCTCAGTAAAGCTTTCGGCGGCGTCTATCCGGTCGAAATAATAGCACATACTTTAAGAATGTTTGGTCAGGGAACAAAAGTCTGTGTGGAGACAGCGGTAATGGCTTTGGACGCCGGTTTAATTCCTTATGGAAAACCTGTTATTGCCATAGGCGGCTCAGGTGAGGGAGCTGATACGGCCCTGATACTGACCCCCTCCCATGCCGGCAGTATATTTAAAACTAAAATCCACGAAATAATATGTAAACCTTCCTTTTACTCCTAATAGGGTTACTCCTGATAGGGCTGAGCAGCACAACTCCCTGTTGCATAAAAAGGCAAGTCCAGAAGCGACTTGTCTTTTGTATGCCGGCATGTATTTTCAATTACCGTATTCATGCAAAGGAATCCGGGTAATAATGGAGAATAAAATGAAAGCAACTATTTAATGATTGCCTAACCTCCTCCTGATACCTTATCATTTACATAATATTTTAAGAAACAAGAGGATTCAAGTTATATGGAATTTGCTAAAATAATCAACCAAATGGGCGTACTCTTTCTAATTATTATCATAGGCTATATTGCAGCGAAACTTAAAATAATTGATGATCTTGCCTGTCAGAGATTTTCTAAATTTGTTATCAATTTGACTGCTCCGGCCTTAATTATTACCTCAGTCAGCGGTGATTATGTCTTGGGTGATATAAAAGACATGCTGACAACCCTGTTCCTGTCTTTTGGTTTTTATATTATCATTCCAATTCTCGCTGTTCCTCTGGTAAATATCTTAAAAGTACCCCGGGAAGATAAAAACCTTTACCGTTTTATGCTAATATTTAACAATATTGTTTTTATGGGTTTTCCCGTAGTCAGGTCCATATATGGAGAAGGAGCCATATTTTATGCCTCAATTTTTAATTTTCCAAACACCCTTTTCTTATTTTCTTTAGGGATATATTTAGTTAAAACTCAAAAAGATTCCAAAAATTTATTCGAAGTAAAAAAGTTAATGAATTCAGGCCTGTTTTCAATCATCTTGGCGATGTTTCTCTTTGTGTTTAAGATTGATTTGCCTGGATTTTTAGGCAGTACTCTTCAAATGGTCGGCAGTATTACAACTCCATTGTCACTTATAGTGATCGGAGCCTCGATTGCCGGAATGCCCTTAAAGGAGGTATTTAATGAAAAAACTCTCTACCCGGTTGCAATCATATCCCTTTTCGGGATTCCCTTGTTTATTTTATTGATCTTAAGGCTGT
>DATMXV010000115.1:0-2048 GCA_035561335.1 Desulfitobacteriaceae bacterium | reverse complement strand
GGAAAAAGAATGAAAGAAAAATACAATAAACCAGAAATAGAATCTAAACCTTATGCTCAGTTTGAGAATGTTTTAGCATGTTGCAACAAAAACAGTGGATCTTGTGTTGGTTCGTTATCTTCGGGAGGAGCAAGTTATTCCAGCCATCAGAATCAGGGGATTACTGGATTCTCTGGAGGTTCTGGACGTCATGGACGTCCTGGACATTTTGGAGGTTTTGGACATTTTGGACATCATTAAGGCAATCCGTAATTCATTGAAATTGGCCTGTTCTGGAGCCAAACTTCCTGAAGAATGCTTGATTTAAAAATATAATACGGAAATATTTGGAGCTTGTTTATTATTCTAAACATTATATACTATATGTAATAGAAATATCCTTACTATTTAATTAAAGAAATGAGAGGAAAAAGAATGAAAGAAAAATACAATAAACCGGAATTAGAATCCAAACCTTATGCCCAGTTTGAAAATGTATTTGCAGCTTGCACTAAGAACAATGCTGCTGATTGTGTTGCTAATACCATTTGGCCTCCGGCAGGACCAAGTTATTCCAGTCATCAAAGTCTTGGCGGTAAACCATAATTTATTTACATATGTCTCGTAAAGCTTAAACAGGCTCACTATAAAAGTGTGTCTGTTTTTTTATAATGAAAATTAGGAGGTAATATGACGGTATATTGTTTAGCCGGTTTAGCTTTTCGTATTAATGTGGATAATTGGCTGCTTGATCCGAATTTTATTGATTTTGTCAATAAATTCGAAGCAGGCTTAGTAAATATTGATATTGTCTTTGATGATATCCCTGCTATTAATGAAATCAGACTTCTGGTTGATTCTCCACGGCAGTCCTATTTTGAAGGAATACAAGGAACAGTTGTCAAATTTCATCATGAGGATGATATATTGACTATGATGACTGCTGATCTGAAATGGCGGAACTGCAAACTCTACTTAAAAACCAAATACAAAGATCCCACAAATTATAATTATGTGCAATTTGCCAAAGATAGATTAAAGACACTTATTATGGAGATATTCACAGCTGTATTAGCCTGGAATAACGGTCTTCATGTGCATTCGGTTGCTCTTAATTGGCAAGGTAACGGGATAGTATTTGCCGCACCGTCCGGAGTAGGTAAATCAACACATGCACATCTCTGGAAAGCAAATTATGATGTCAGCATATTAGATGGTGATGTCAGCGCATGCAGAATAATTGAGGGTAAGCCTTTGGTTTTTGGCTTGCCTTGGTGTGGAACTTCTGAAGAATATATGAATAGCAGCGTACCTTTGAAAGCAGTAGTATTTTTAGAGCAGGCAGATGAAAATTATATTATTAAGCTGGAAAAATCTGAGGCCGTTATGCGCCTGATTTCAGGCAGCTTTTTGCCGTTCTGGAGCGAATATTTAATGGAACAAGTATTTGAAACAGCGAATCAATTATCAGATAAAGTTGCTTGTTTTCTTTTGAGATGCCGTCCGGATCGCGAGGCCGTGGAAATGGTGATACGATGTATAAAGAATTAAATGAAATATTTATTCCCGCATCTGATTGGGTCGAGATGATACTCCCGTTGCTTAATAAAGGGTATGAGTTAAAAATATCTCCCAATGGAACAAGTATGCTGCCGTTTATCTGCGGTGGCAGGGATGAAGCTGTATTAATAGCACGTACTGACATACGGCTGAAACGTGGAGATGTAGTATTGTACTCCCGGGAAGATAAGACTTACGTCCTTCATCGTATTCACCATATAAAAGCCGGCAGGATTTATATGCTAGGAGACATTCAAACCTGGATCGAAGGACCAATTGAGGATGAGAATGTCGTTGCCGTTGTAAAGGCTTTTGTTCGCAAGGGGAAATATATTTCGTGTCATAATTTTATTTACAAACTGGTTACAGGATTATGGTTGGTATTACGTCCGGTTCGTCCGTTTCTGTGGAAGCATTATTGTTTAATTAAAAAGCGTTTAGGAGGATAAAGAAACAGGATTTTAAATAAATTTTTACAAATTATTGATAATTTTTAGGTATTCTATCTC
>DATMXV010000114.1:0-3060 GCA_035561335.1 Desulfitobacteriaceae bacterium | reverse complement strand
TTACCATTATGAAGATCGTTATACTTTTTCCGCCCATTTTCATGCCCAGGTCCAGGAATTCATTAAAGAACTCAATTACCTGGGTGTCGAAGGCCTGCTCACCCGTTCCGTTCAATCCCCGCCGGATACCATGCATTTTGAGGATATGTATCAGCCGAATACTATGCTGGTCAGGGACAATTATCCTACCGACCAGGTGGATTTCCAATATGGCGGGGCTTATTCCCAATATAACTGGGAGTTGTTCTTCCACATTCCGGTCATGATCGCAGTCAAACTGTCACTTGACCAACGTTTTGAAGAAGCCCGGAAATGGTTCCATTATGTCTTTGATCCCACCAACAGTGAAGGTGGAGGCAAGGAACGCTTCTGGCAGTTCAAACCTTTCTATGATAAGGCCCTGGAACCCATCCAAACCCTGGACGACCTCATGCGCAACGCTGTTGAGCTGACCGAACAGGTCGACAAATGGATGAAGTATCCCTTTAAGCCGCATATCATAGCAAGAATGAGATACCTCGCCTATATGAAAAATGTCGTCATGAAATATATTGACAACCTGATCTCCTGGGCGGACCAGTTGTTCCGGAGAGATACCATTGAGTCCATCAATGAGGCGACACAGCTCTATGTGCTGGGCGCCAAAATACTGGGAGAACGCCCGGAAAAAGTCCCCCCCAGAGCCGTTCCGGAGGTTCAAACCTTTGCTGATCTTGATGACAAGCTGGATGCCTTCTCCAATGCCATGGTCGATATCGAACTGTATATTGACCCGTCGGCCCCGCCCTCTACGACTGGGGGAGTTGGCGGCAGTCTTGGTCAAATGGCCTATTTCTCTATTGCCAGGAATGAAAACCTCATCAAGTATTGGGACACAGTAGCCGACCGTTTATTTAAGATCCGGCACGGGATGAATATTGAGGGTATAGTCCGCCAGCTTCCTCTCTTTGAACCGCCGATTGACCCGGCGCTCCTGGTTAAGGCAGCGGCCGCCGGGATCGACCTTAGCAGTATCATTAACGACATCACTGCCGCTAAGCCATATTACCGTTTCAGTTATTTGCTGCAGAAGGCCAATGAACTCTGCAATGATGTCAAAATGCTTGGCAGTACCCTTCTCTCCGCCCTGGAAAAGAAAGATGCCGAAGCTTTATCGCTGATTCGTCAGGTCCAGGAAATAACAGTGCTTGAGGCCGCCAGGAATGTTAAGGCTACTCAAGTCGAGGAAGCAACTGAAAATAAGGAGGCTTTGAATAAACAAAGAGATATCGTCCAATTAAAATATAATTATTACTCCACCAGACCTTATATGAACCCGAAGGAAATGCAGCACCTCGATTCCTTGCAGTTGGGCATGGTATTTCAGGCTCTTCAGGGGGAGATGGAAACTATTGCCTCAGTCTGTGCCGCCATCCCGGACTTTAAGATCGGTACCCCCACGACCATAGGCGCCACCTTCGGAGGCTCAAATGTTGCTTCGATCCTGAGGGCTGTAGGTTCATTTCTGGGGATATTTGCCGGGATCAACAATACCATAGGCACGATGGCTTCCACCCTCGGAAGCTATGACCGCAGGCGTGATGATTGGAAATTCCAGGCTGATTCGGCCTTGAAAGAGCTAGCCCAGTTGGATAAACAGATCAGCGCCGCCGCCATCCGGGTAGCAATAAGTGAGAAAGAGTTAAGCAATCATGATCTTCAGATAGATAATTCCAAAGAGATAGACGAGTTCATGAAAAGCAAGTATACAAACCAGGAATTGTATGACTGGATGATCGGGCAGATATCCACAGTCTATTTCCAAAGCTACCAGCTTGCCTATGATCTGGCTAAAAAAGCCGAGATCTGTTACCGTTACGAGTTGGGGATCAGTAATACTTCCTTTATCCAGTTCGGGTACTGGGACAGCCTGAAAAAGGGTCTTTTGAGCGGTGACAAACTGCAGTATGATTTAAGACGGATGGATATTTCCTATCTGGAACATAATAAGAGGGATTTTGAGCTGACAAAACACATTTCGCTTGCTCTCTTGGATCCTGTCGCCCTAATGAACCTAAGAACCAACGGCAAGTGTACCGTGACCGTTCCCGAAACCCTTTTCGACTTTGATTACCCCGGACACTACTTCCGGAGGATAAAAACTGTTTCCTTAAGTATTCCCTGTGTCGCCGGACCATATATTACCATTAACTGTACTTTACGGCTCAAGTGGCATGCCACCAGAATCAATACCACCGGAACTACTTATGAATGTCCGGATTATACAGCCGATTCTTCCCGGTTTAATTACGTTCCCAATGAAAACCAGTCTGTGGCCTTAAGCGCTTCTCAGAACGACAGCGGGATGTTCGAGCTTAATTTAAGAGATGAGAGATATCTGCCATTCGAAGGCTGCGGCGCTGTCAGCCAGTGGGACATCGAACTCTCCGATGATCAGGCCCTGCGCTTGTTTGACTATAGTACGATCTCGGATATTATTATCCATCTGAAATATACTGCCAGGGAAGATGCAGGTGAATTTAAGACCAGGGCCAAAAATTATCTTAAGGATGTCATTAACGGTATTAAATCGGCGGCTAACGCCATCTCTCTGCGCAGGCTTATCAGTACCCGGCTGGAATTCCCGGCTCAATGGTACAAATTCCTGCACCCCGAAACGGCAGGAGCGGATAATATCCTGGAATTGAATATAACCAAAGAGTCCTTCCCCTTCTTTACCCAGGATGATTCGCTGAAAATAACTTACCTGGATATCTACGCCAGGTGTAAAAACTCCGACGATTATGTTGCCAGGTTATCTCCTCCGGTAGGAGAGCAAACTGCAGATCTCTTTAATCTGACTTATGCCGAAGCTACCTGCAGAATGCACTACAGTCACAAGGATGTATCAGCCAAAACTATCAATCTTGCTGCTTCAGCTGATTCCGTTTGGAAACTCAAATTTGGGAAAGAGACAGCTCCGGACACTACCGATCCTTATAGTTTCAACTGTATTACGCCTGATGAAGTGACGGATATTTTTATTGTAATCGGCTACAAATTGATTTAAAAAAGTAAAGA
>DATMXV010000113.1:0-14571 GCA_035561335.1 Desulfitobacteriaceae bacterium | reverse complement strand
AGCTCAAATATCAGGAACTGTATCTGAGTGTTCCCTGACATTTGAGCTGCCTTTTCATTTACTTGGCAACGCTGTTTTATTAGCCGCAGCGCGTCCTGATTGATTTCAGGCAGGTAAAAATCCTTATATACTTTTCCCGATTTCTTTAACCTTGTCCATCACTTTATCAGGCCTGCTTTTCATCCCAAGGGTACCCGGCAAAACCACTGAAGCCTTTTTGGACATTCCGGACAGTTTAAAGAACTCAGTCATTGCCCGCAGGCTTCCTGTACTTTGCCCGCAAACTATATTTAAAGGAAAGGGTGTACTGCAGGCCGTAAGAAGGATATACTGTTGATTTTTGGAACATTTTGGTGCGGGAATGCCATTCTTTTTAGTTTGCATGACATAACCCGCCATTCTGTCAAACAGGTTCTTAACGATTGCCGGAACATTGGCCCAATAGGTTGGCGCTGCCAGCACAACAACGTCAGCTTTAATTATCTCTCCGGCAAGGCTGTCCAGATCATCGTTAAGAATACACCTTCCGTTTTGGCGGCAATACATACAAGCCCTGCAATATTCCAGATTCAGATCGCAAAGATTTATCTGCTTAACATTATTGCCTGATTCCTCAGCTGATTTTAACAGTTCCTGAAGCATTATGGCCACATTTCCGTCCTTTTTAAAACTTCCCAGAATCCCGACTATTTTTTTGTCCATCTGTTTTTACCTCATATTTAAAATTATTTGCTGTCATCTTATAATGACTTGGAAACGACTACTTCATTATAACCACTTTACCTCCGGGTCTTGCCTGTCAACGCCCCTGACAAAGAAATATTCAGGGTAACCGAGAATAATAGCCGCATACACTTGTTGCTCCTTCGCTATTTTTAAGGATTTAGCTATTGAACCGGGCGCCCCGGTTGCATTACCGATTACACAAGATCCTAATCCCATGGTCTCCGCTTGCAACATCAAATAATCCTGGGCAATAATGCAATTGTCTTTGCCCATTACGTTTCCCTTGTTGGCACAAATAAAGATAATACAGGGAGCATTCCTGAAAACCGGTCTTTCACCTAGTTGATATTTCTTCACCATGCCGGTAAAGTCCGGTAATATTTTTTCCAGTTCCCTAATCAAATTTGGTGTAAACAGGTCCAAAAACTTGCGCACAGGGTATTTCATCCAGAACAACAAACTCTTGTAATATTTTACCACATTTTTCTCTAATTCCTCAATTTTTTGGGGATCCGTAACTACAATATACCGTCTGTCTTGCGAATTGGCATCACTGGGCGCTTGCTGGGCAATATGTAAGAGCCTGATTATTATTCCCTTTTCAACCTCAGTCTTCTTGAAATGCCTTGCGGAACGTTTTGACCTGAGGAAATTTTCCATAACTTCGGGTTCCAAGGTTTTGCTGCCGATCGGCCGGATATTCTCATTTCTTAGTCTCTTGTGCTTAATTGCATTATTGGGGCAAACAGAAACACAGTGACCACAGGAAAAACAATTTTTTTCTTTAGCAACTTGAGGAAATTCCCCTGGATTTGCCTTTGCAAATACATCATCCACGCACACAGCTGAGCAAAGGCCGCATTTCCTGCATAATTCCTGTTCAATAGTTATTATACTCAAATCCAACACACCTTTTATCGTATTTCCAAGCGTAGATATCATTGGCGCACAATGTTCCGGACATGACCACCGCTTCTACGCCCGCACCCGGAAAAACAGAGGCTCCTGCCCCGGCAATGATCACATCATATTCTGCCGGGCTTTTCAACCTGTTTAGATTAATATTCACAGGCCAGTCAACTTTTCGGAAATCCAGCAGATTGAAAATCAGCGGCGCTGCGAATGGAAAAACCAGGGATATAAATATGGCTTGAGCCATAATAAGCACTGAGATAAGCAAGGCAATTTTCCGTATTATTCATCCCGGGCCCGGATTACGGAAAGAACCCGGCAAGTTTCTTCAGCCAGATCATAATAAATATAACTTTGCGGGTTCATATAAGGAAGATACTTGTTCAGTCCCTCGTGCAGCTCTAATTTCAAGGAACAGTTTTCCCCTCCGGACCTAAAACGCAGAGAAGAAAAACCCAGGGAAAATCCTGTACCCAAAGCTTTGCCAATAGCTTCCTTGGCACACCACAGAAGGATGATTTTTTGGTCTGAATCCAAGCCGCGAAAAGAGTTTGTTAAAAGCTGCTTTTCTTCCTTATCCAGGAAAATGTCAAGCAAGCTCTGCCCTACCGGTTTAAGCTCTTCAACATCAATCCCCACTAAGCACCCCTCGCCAATAACAGCTCCCAGCATTTTGCGGCAATGGGCCAGGGAAATTCGTAATTCTGCAAAGATATTACCTTTAATTACTATATATGGTTTTCCCTGCCGCTCACCGTTTTCGACATTGGCAATGAGAATTTCCTTATGGTTATTCAGGGTTAATTCATAGTTATCGTAAAGATAACTATGAATTAACCTTTTGGCCAGGACCCTGGTCTGAAGCATCTCGTACTGGCGCCGGCTGTTCCGATAAAAAGCCCGGTATTTTTCTTTTTCTCCAGGACCCAAATATTCCTGAACCAGTTTAATTTGCTCTCTGCTGCCGCTATCCGGAGACGCTTCCGGGATCATCCAGGCAATTGCTAATTTGGATCTTTCATTACACATACTATTGGACTTTGCTTGTATCCATCTCTTAAAACAGATTGTGATCGCCATCTTCCTTCGCAATCCTTATCAGTTGTAAATCCATTATTTCAAAGATCAGATTGTCATGCTCATCTACTACCTGTGCCTGGTAATCTACCGTTTCTCCGTTATCTCTCAGGCATTTGCAGTAGATATATACTTTTTCGCCTTTCCTGAATGGTCTGTATAATATAGCACTGCCTATCCTTCTCGGTACAATAATGTTTCCTCTGTTGTGGAAATCGTTAAACAACATCAATCTTCCAATACTGTCTACGGTTATCGGCGATATGATAGTTTCCGCCTTCGCTGTGTAGGAAAAAATCTGTCTGTCGTCAGGTACCGTTACCTGCCCGACAAAAATATCATCACTTACATATCCCACATAGTCTAAACACCTGAAGGAAGGACCGAAGGACATGAATTTGTCGGTCAGATCATGATACTTCTCTAAGTTCATAGGTTTTGATTCAAGCACGTCCTTTATTACATTGGCATCCGGTTTTTTAGCGGTCGGAAATTGCTTTTCAAACACGACATAACCAAAGGAGTGCAACCTGTCCTTCTCAAGAAGCATGCCCTGTTTGTTAATAAAATCCGAACGGAGTTCTACCTTGATTTCTTTGTGAAGACTGTTTTTCTCTACTACTTCACCTCTAAGCTTTATGGTAAGAGGACTTCCTTCAAAGTATTTTACAAATTTATTAAATTCAACACTGTGGATTCTGGTTGCTACCAATTCGGAATCGTCTTCGCTTATTTGATTCATCAATGCTCCCAGTTCACTGAAGGCCTCTACATGCATTACTCCGGCATATACATATTTTCCCTCTACCAAATGATCTTTCAGGTAAATATCATCCTGAATATTGAGATCCTTAGTAACTTCCAGAAGACTATTGCCCGCTATGTTGGTTACTCTCTGCAGGAGCGGATAGTTTATCCTGTCGGTTATTTCCCCGTTCTTTCCATAATAGGCTATTAAGTTTTTGCCTGCTTCATCAAGCAGATCCATTTGTCCCAAGGGCCTGTTGGTGCCCAGGCGGCCGTAATAAAGCACTTCCGGATAGTCTCCTCCGTAGATAATTTCAGAAAGGAACTTTTGAATGCCTTCGTTAACGCTGATAAACTCCAGCCCTCTCTGCCCTTTTTGGACTTTTTGCACCTGGAGATCTGTAGCCATTCCCACCTCATCCCAGGCTGTCCAGCCCATTACAAAGCACTTGAGTCCAGGCTTTTGCCTAAACATCTGAAAAGACATTCTCACTATAATATCCGCGCCTCCGGCATAGTCAACCTGTCCGTCCATGCCGAATCTGCCGGATATCGAACCGATACTGGCAAAAAACTTCAGAGGCTGGTCCGAAAACTCACGGTAGAGGTTATAAAATCCGTTTGCCTTTACTCTGACAACAGTAAGGGAATGCTCTTCGGGTTTCTTGGGCACCTTGCCAAAGGAAGGCAGGCCTGCTCCGTTTATTATTCCCGTTACCTTACCCCATCTTGTCTTAATTTCGGCGGCCAGTTTCCTGACCGAACTCCTGTCGGAAACGTCACAACGCAGGTAATGAATGTTATAGCCGGATTCTTTTACCTTACGTATATTGTTGTAAAGCTCAATTGCCCCCTTGATTTTCTCCAGTTCCTGCTTGATCATAATCGGGGTCAGATCTGGGTTTTCCCGCTTTTTCAGCTTGAAAAATTCCGTACTGTATTCTGCAAACCGTTCAGCCGTCAGATTGAGCCACTCTTCATCTCCCTTGGGCAGCGCCGTGCGGCCGGTGACGATAATTGTCGGGTTAAAGACCTCGGCCAGTCCCGTGATGCATTCCTGGATTATGCCCCGGCCGCCTCCGGAAACGACAATCACATCATCCTCACTGAGCTTTAAAGGACTGTTTACCCTGGCCGTATCAAGCTCGGACGGTAAAACACAGATAGTCTTTCTCCCCTCATTGACATATCCGATCTCAATCAGTTCTTCTATAAGGCTGAATTCTTTAAAAAGAATCTCTGCTGCCGTCCGGCTGTTTGTCACGTCGGTTAAATCAACCACTTTTCCGTTAAACGGCTTGATCTCTTTTTCGAGACTCTTAAAAAATCCTGCGGTCAAGGCGCCTGAAGGATTGCCGGATGTTTCCTTTTCCATGCCGAACACGCCGCCGATATTAGTTGCGGCGAAACAACCCGCTTCGGTTCCGTGCTTTTCCAGAAATTCGTAAACAGCTTTGGCCGTAAAGAACAATAAGTTAAAGTTATTATCGACTTCCTCGTGCCATTGTTCGTCAGCGCAGTCCAAATATGATAATCCCCGGGATAAAGGATAGAGATAAATGAAACCGTGGATATCTTTGAGGATCTCTTTTGCTCTTGCCAGGGATTCTTTAAAGTTATCCCAATTATTGTAATCAGTTTTTATGCCTGCTTCCTGATATTTTTCCGGGTCAGGTGAGATTACACAGACCTGAGCATCCTGTTTACGCAAAGCTTCTACAAGCTGCGAGGTTATTTCCCCGCCCAATCTATCCTCAACTATGATAAAGTTCTTGTTTTTAAACGAAAAGGGCCTGCCGTTGGCGGGATTGTATTCTCTTTCCACTGTAACCGGCAAATACCTGAGTGCTATATTCTCACTGCTGTATTTTTTCAGTTTTTCAGCTAGTTGTTCATCTGATAATTCCCGGACCTTATTTTCAATTGCCGCGGAGGCTGCCTCAGTAAGGCGGCTCAGGGTATACTCCACTACCTTGCTGATGGTATTAAATTGCTTAATATTAAGGTCCGGATTGACTTCGTAACCGTAATTTTCCCTGATTTGCCCAAACATCTCGGCCTGCTTGACGGAATCTATCCCTAAGTCCGCTTCAAAATCCAGCTCATTTTCCAGCATCTCCAGCGGATAGCCTGTCCTTTGCTGAATTATCTCCTTGATAACTGCTTCAACTTCGTTTCTGTCGGCAATTCCGGTTTGCAGCGCTCCTGCCCGGGTTATTTCTTCCGCCTGATCCGGGCTTGTCGCCGGAACCTGAGGTCCTGATTCAGTCTTCATCTCTCTCAGGCAGCTCAGGGTATATTCTACCACCTTGCTTATAGTATTGAACTGCTTAATATTAAGGTCCGGGTTGACTTCGTAACCGTAATTCTCCCTGATTTGCCCAAACATCTCGGCCTGCTTGACGGAATCTATCCCTAAGTCCGCTTCAAAATCCAGCTCATTTTCCAGCATCTCCAACGGATAGCCTGTCTTTTGCTGAATTATCTCCTTGACCTGGGCCTCTACTTCTCCTCTTTCCACCGGCTCCAAAACGGCAGCGCTTCCGGCTATGGCAGAGGGCTGTTTAGCTGTTTCTTTCTTTTCGGCTTCTGTGGTCTTCACCAGGAACAGATTTGCTCCACCTTCATTTTTAATCCCAGACTTGACTTTCAGCAGATGGCAAATCTCTTGCAGCGATATTTTCTCATCCACCACAAGACCTTTTCCCCGCAGGTCGAATTCAGTGTCAATTTTCTCCATAACTGTTTTATATACCTTATTGTTTAACGCCAGGTTCAGTTTGGCAGACTCATTGGAGATAGCGATACTGCTTAAGGGATAACCTGTAACAGAATGAATAATATTCTTTACCTTTTGTTCAACCACACTTACACTCTCCTCAATACTAATTCGGGATTCAGGTTCCTTCCGGGCATCCTGAGCAGTATTTCCCAGGAGCTTGTGCACTGCCAGGTATGCTTTGACCCTCTCCAGCGAGATCACATCACCTACGGCAGGCAGATTAGAGGCATGGGAAAAAACCTGTTTGTCCTTAAGCACGGTTTTTACCAGCCTTGTCAGGATATCTTTCGGTCCCACCTCGATAAATATATTTGCCTCCTGCTCGGCGTGAAGCTTTGTGACAATATCGCAAAAACTGAAAGGTGTTACAAGCTGGCTTGACAGAACCGAGGCCATGGCAGGGGTTGACATCTGTTCATCCCTGTAAAAATCTCCGAGAATTGTCGAAAATACCTTAGCCTTGGCAGGCTGGAAATTAAAACCCATTAGCTTTTCCCGGAAATACTCTACTGCAGGTTCAAGCAGTTTGGAATGGAAAGCATGGGATACTGCCAGCCTGTGGCAGGCAACCTTTTCAGCCTGGCATTTTGCGGCAAGCAAATCAATGGCCTTAGCCGTTCCTGAAATTACAACCTGCTCAGGGGAATTATGGAGGCTGATTGTGCAATAATCGTTGATCCCCTCAAGAATTTTGCTTAAGACAGGATTCTCGCGGTTAAGCTTGAGGCTGATCATGCTTCCTCTGGCAGACTCCTCAATTTTGTTCAGGGAACAGGCCCGATGATAGACAATCTTCAAACCGTCAGTCAGAGAGAATACGCCACTTGCGGCCAGGGCGGCTATTTCTCCCAGACTGTGCCCCAGGTGGATGTCGGCTTCCCCGTACAGAGACCTAAGCAACCTGTGCATAGCCATATTGGCAGTATAAATGGACGGCTGCATTACCTCGGCCGTTGCCAGGTTTTCCTCAACCGCCACTTTTTGTTCATCCTTTTCATAAAAAACCTTTTCCGTCAGCCTGGCGCCGGTTAATTCTTGATAAACCTCATCAGCTTCAGCGAAAGTTTCTTTTACTACCGGATAAATTTCTGCGAGTTCCTTCATCATATTGGGATACTGAGACCCATGTCCGGGAAAGAGGAAGACTGTTTTGCCGGCTACAGGTTGGCTGGGGCTCAGATAAATCCCTTGAGATTCCAGGATTTCACCTTTTAAAGCTATCATATTTACAACCACAATAATTTCCTCCTAAATTACACCGTATTCTCTGCCAATAACACCGTATTCCCGGCCGCATTTCTCCAGCTTATCCAGGGCGATATCTATTTCCTCCTCAGTTAAGGAAGCGGTAATAGTTGATCTGAACCTGCTCTTGTTCCTGGGAACAGCAGGGAAAACCGCAGTCGCAATATAGACGCCTTCTTGCATAAGTTTTTTCGTCATCTTCATTGTCGTCAGGTCATCCCCGATAAATATCGGAATAACCGGGGACAAGCTGTCCATTATATCATATCCCAGCTGCATCAAGCCTTTTCGAAAGCGCATAGTATTACTCCAGAGTTTTTCTCTGCGCCAAGTCTCGTTTTCAATCAGGTCAAATGCTTTTAAGACACCCGCGATAATTGCCGGCGGAAGACTGGCATTAAATATATACTGGTGGGAAACATGCTTGATATAATCGCAGGTATCTTTGTCGGAAGCTATACAACCGCCTACGCTGGCAGCCGACTTGCTGAAAGTAGCCATTTTGATATGCACTTTGTCTTCAACCTTGAAATGTTCCGCGACTCCACGGCCTGAAGGTCCGAAAAAGCCTAAGGAATGCGCCTCATCTACCATTACACTGGCATCGTACTTTTGGGAAAGTTCCACAATTTTATCAAGTTGGGCCAGATCCCCGTCCATAGAATAAACACCGTCAACAACGATCAACTTTTTTTGGAAGTTGCCGCTTCTGCTCAAAATGTATTCAAGCTTTTCCATGTTATTATGCTCAAAAATTCTTACCTGTCCCTTGGCCATTTCAATGCCGTCAACAATGCTCATATGGTTAAGCTGGTCGGTGATTACTACTGACTTTTCATTATTGGCAAGGGCCGTGATGGCCGCTAAATTAGCCATATAGCCTGCACTTAAGATCACTGATTCCTCAGTCCGCAGATAGCGGGCGATTCTCTCTTCCAGTCTTTTGTGCAGGATTGTGGTCCCGTTGTGCAGTCTTGCGCCACAGGTTCCTGTGCCGTAGACATCAAGCGCCTCCTTCATCGCTTTAATAATTTTCGGATGGGTAGAAAGCCCCAAATAATTGTTTGAAGTAAGCATAATTACCTTGTTTCCGTTGTGCAGCGTATTCCCTGCCTGCGGTCCTTCAAAGGGGGGTTCAAAAACATATAAATTTTGCCGTTTCCCCTCCTTAATAGGAGCTAAAAACTCTGAAAACTCCTCTGTATATCCTTTCGGTACAGTTGCGGTTCTTAACATCTGAAATTCCACCTTTCAAAACAGTATCTTTTGATCATTTCTCTTGATATCTCTGCTCTTAGCGGTTTTTCTAAAACTAAGTTAATCTTGGAAGCAATCATGAAAGCTCTGCCTACTTATGATACTGCCTTAAGTTTTCTCCTTAATTCTTCCAGGGATTTATAGACAACGGCAAGCCGGTAGTTACATTTCTGCATCTCCTCGATAGTATCGGACTCAATCTTATCGCCTTCCAGGACAGTGTTTATCCTGCTTAAAAGCTTATCCCAGTTATCATCACTCAGATATAAGGTGAAATTCGGAAAGGGCCCGGCTATTTGACTCTTGTCTTGATCTATCCCGCAGTCAAATTCCAGCTTGGCATCCGTCCCTGCCGTATCCAGCAGAAGCAGGTAATCTCCACCCAGGACTGAATGGGCATAGATCCCTGTCAGATGGCTGCCGTTATTACCTGAAGCACCTGCTTTGGCGAGGTGCTTGTACTCGCCGTGATGAAGGGCAAGGATAGCCTTCAGCATTGTAAAACCGGCTTGGGCTCCAAAATAGAACTGTCTTTTAGCGGCTGGATTTACCAAGCCGTTACAGCACAGCGCATACTCCTGAATATCCGCAGCCTTGTCTCCGGCTACGACCCCGAATCTGACCTTTTGCTCAAACCCGGGTTCATTAATCAGGCCTTTAATTCTGGCATAAACAGTCTCACCCGGCTTTAGATCCTGATAATTTTTCAGGATTAGGAAAACCGCACCCTCGGCCGGCACAAAACCTCCCATTCCGATTTTACATCTGGGACATTCATCTTTGACCTTATCTTTCAGTACTTCAAAGAGTCCCAAAAATTCCGGGGTCATATTAGCGTGGACCCCGCCCACGATAATAGTGTTGTTTTCTCCGGAGACAAGGCTCATAATACCCTGTTCCAGAGCGCTCATAAAAGATGTGGTATCTGAATCAATCACAACATTTGTGCCATTAATATTAAAAAAGTTGGCGATCCTACCCGCAATGATATTATCCATATACCCCGGCAAAGTATCTTCCCCCACCTTAGGTATATAGCTTCTGAATCTAGCCCTGATATTTTCAATTATGGCCTTTTGAACATTTTGAGGGAGGCTTATAAATTCCGGAATCTGTTTGATAATTTCCAGATACTCGACAATCCGGATTCTTAAATCTGCCATGACGGAAGATTCCAGCCCCAACATAGCGCCTACATAAATCCCTGTTTTGGCAGGTTCAATTTTCTCCTGCCCGTACTCATAAATAGCCTCGCCTGCCGCCATCAGCGCCATTTGCTGGCCCTTATCAATTTCCGGAAGGACTATAGGAGGGATTTTATATTTCATAAAAGGAAAATCCATTTTCTCAATAAAGCTGCCTTCATACTTTCTCTCCAGATCAAAAATACCGTTTATTTCCTTATTCCAACGGTTTTCCGGGAATCCGCTCCTGATCTTGGGAGCGCCGGCATTTTCCCACCATTCAGACTTGCCTACGGCACAACTGTCAATAACACCTACTCCGACAATAGCGACATCAAGCGCTCCGGGTGTTTCCGTCCCTGTTTGGCGCAGCCTGTTTAATAGTTGCTGATGGTAATCCTCCAGGTACTCTTCAACCACTATGCTGGCATTAATCCCTCCGAAGCCGAAAGCATTAACACAGGCCCGCTTCGGTTCACCTTGCTTTCTGACAGGCCATTGTCTGGCAATAGTATTAATATAAAAAGGAGAGTCCTCCAGTTTCACCTCATCAGCCGTCTTCTCATAATTGTGAGTTGGGGGCATAATGTTTTGCTGCATTCCCTCTATGACCTTTACCAGGTTTGCCATTCCCGCAGCTGAAAAACTGTGGCCAATCTGGGACTTGATAGATCCCAGAGCGACTGACTGTTTTGGCAGATCCTCATTTTCATAAAGCATCTTCAGAGTATTAAGCTCGACTTTGTCCCCAACAGGGGTTGCCGTGGCATGGGTCTCAATATATTCAATTTCACCGGGATTAAGACCCGCCCTCAGGAGAGACTTTCTCATGGCTGTAACCTGACCCAGGGAACTCGGAGCGTAAATTGATTTTCCTTTACCGTCGCTGGCCGAGCCAACTCCCCGGATAACGGCATAAATTCTGTCTCCGTCTTTAATTGCATTTTCCAGGCTCTTGAGGATTATCGTACCTGCACCTTCACCTGGTATAAGTCCATTTGCCTTATGGTCCAGAGGGCTGGAATGAGATGGTGAAATACCCCCAATCTTGGCAAACGCCACATTTCCTGTGACGTTCATATTTCCCAGTACGGCACTGGTAATGCAGGTTTTAAGCTTATTGTTCTGCAAATGCTTGATCGCTTCGTCAATCACCAATACGCCAGCTGAACATGCGGAATCGACAATAATTGCTGAGCCCTTGATGCCTAAGAAATTGCAGACCGCTTTCCCCAGAGCGCTATGCAAAATACTCTCGTAATTTTCTTTATCAAGCTTTTTGAATTTTTCGTCCACAGCTTTGAAGAACTTATGCCTGATCTCTTCTTTAGTATCATCAGCTAATCTCAGGTATTCAGGATCATTGTTCAGATAATGATAGAACTCTTGTGCTCTCAGGTTGATAGAATAATCTGAGAAAGCTTCATCACCCAACATATTCCCGACAAAAACGCCGGTTTGGGAATTCCGAAAGCCATCCTGAGGAATTCTCGCTTTTTCTATGGCCTGAAGCACTGTATCCAAAAGCAAGAGCTGCGTTCTGTTAAGCTTTTTCAGTTCATCCCCGGATAATTTATACTTTTCAGAGGGAAAGGCGTAGTCTTTAATGCATCCCCCCAGCCTGCAATAAGTTTTGTCTTCTGCATTTCGGTCCTCATCATAGTAATACTCCCATTTCCATCTCTCTTCAGGAGTCGTCATAATTCCCGATTTCCCTGACAAGACGTTTTCCCAAAATTTTTTTACATCATAACTATCGGGAGGAAATACACATCCATAGCCAATTACAGCAACCGGCTTAAAAACCTGATTCTTAATCTTAACCACTTCCTTTCAGAATTAAAGCTTTGTCTGTTATTTATTATTTTTCTGCCTGAAATTCTCCTTAGAAACAACCAAGCCTAGTTTTAGAGTAACTCATCACCCTCAATCATCACCTTCTTCTCTGAAACTCCTTTCTGTTCATTGACTGCCATAAACCTTAACTCCAATATCCAAACTAAATTTGGGTTCACTTTAACCATAGCATAGGAGTGTTAAAATTATTTCCTATCTATGTAATAATTTGGTTGTACTATATTAAGATTTAGTTAATTCTTGGTATATAATGTATTATTATGACGATAAAATGCGGCCCTTGGGTTTATTGCTCTGGTTCTCCCGAGGAATAACATAAAGAGAACCTGGCTTTCGCCAGGCCTTTAGGCTGTCACTTCATTTACCATCACACTACTATCGCCGTCCATAGCAGTGGTTAATCAAGACATCCATGTCTTAGCCGTGGCCGGCGTCGGCGAAAGCCCTAGTTGCACTTAATGCTGACCCAAAATTATACCTTCTAAATATATTAATCAAATCAAAAAGGCCGGGTGAACAAGATTCACCCGAGCCTTAATATATTAGTTATATTTAGGGGCAGTATATAAATAATTTAGTCCTTAAGAGCCGGTAAAATACAGGTAAATACTGTTCCGACCTCCAGTTGCGAGGTAACCTCGATTTTGCCTTTTGCCCTTTCAACAATATGTTTAACAATACTTAACCCTAATCCCGTTCCCCCCTGTTCCCGGGAACGTGCTTTATCTACCCGGTAAAAACGTTCAAAGATCCGCGGTAAACTTTCTTTGGGAATCCCACTTCCCGTATCCTTGAACTCCATAAGAACATTTTCTCCAATCTGCCGGACGCTTAAACTTACATAACCTTTAGAAGTATATTTAACAGCATTTTCCAGGAGATTGAGCAAAACCTGACTTAACAAGTCTTCCCCCAAAGCAACCTGCGGCAAATTATCCGGCAGATTAATCTTCAAATCTATACCCTTGGCCTCCGCATAATTCTCAATTATTGGTTTGATTTTTTCATAAGCGTCTTTAATCCAACATGCTTCCGAAGCTGACCCCAAGTGACGGTTGTCTTGATTTTCAATCCGCGTCATGGTCAAAAGGTCTTCGATCAAGCGCTGCAAACGCAAGGTTTCCGCCTGGATAATTTTCAGAAAACGTTCCAGGAAAGCCGGATTCTCGGCTGCTCCATCCAGCAGGGTTTCGACAAAACCCTTGATAACTGTCAGAGGGGTCCGCAATTCATGAGAGACATTGGCTACAAATTCAGTCCGGATATGTTCCAAACGCCTCAACTCTGAAGTATCGTAGCAAACTATTACCACTCCGATAGAACGCCCATACTTATCCAGGATCGGACTGACCTGAACCCATAAATAAAGTTGATTGAGAGTAACTTCCAGGCTTCCGGGGTACTCCCCTGCCAATCCTTTAGCTACAGGTTTATCAAGCTCCTGAAGTCCCGAAATATCCGTTAAATATTTCAACTTTACTTCTTCCTGACTCCGGTTAAAGAATTTTTCGGCAGCAGGATTAATAATAACAATCCGTCCAACCTGGTCCAGGACAATAACCCCTTCATGCATGCTTGTAAGAAGGGTTTCCATCTTGTTTGATTCTTCAAGTTCCTTCTTTTGCACAGTTTCCATCTGCCAGGACAAATCATTCAATCCGGTAAAAATTCTTCCCAATTCATCAATCGCATCAGAATTAGAAAATCTCCTAAAATTCCCCTGGGCTATCTGCCCGATTGACCGAATTAGTTCCTCCATTCTCTGGGAATACTTCTTAGAGTAATAGTAGACAGCTACTGAAGGAAGTAACAAAGCGAGCAGTATAACCCATAATGAGATTGGGCTAATAAATCCGGCATTAATACTTGACCCGATCCAAAACAAAAGCAGGGATATTCCACTCATTAAAATGAACAGGCCTGTAGACCACCACTTAAATTTCATTCCGTTTCCCCTTGTAACGGTAACCCAATCCCCTGATTGTCTCAATATAATCAGGCTTTGACGGGTCTCTTTCAATTTTTTGCCGCAGGTGACGCACATGAACGTCTACTGTCCGGGAATCACCAAAATAGTCATATCCCCAGATTTGTTCCAATAATTCATCCCGGGAAAAAGCCTTGCCCGGATGTTCAACCAGAATCCGCAAGAGTTCAAATTCTTTTGGTGTCAAGACTATTTCTTCACCCCGGATATATACCTGAAGGTTCTTAATATCTAAACGGATCTCCCCATCTGATATTTCTGAACTCTTATCTGCATCGTACACACGGCGTAAACGGGCTTTGATACGCGCTAATAATTCCCTGGTATTAAAAGGCTTGGTCACATAATCATCTGCTCCAAGTTCCAAACCCAGGACTTTGTCGATTTCTTCTCCTTTTGCCGTCAACATGATCAACGGTACTTCCAGGAAGCGGGTATTAAAGCGGATTTGCCGGCAGACTTCCAAACCATCGATCCCGGGAAGCATTAAATCAAGAATTATCAAATCCGGCTGTTCCCTCGTCAGCAAGTCGAGGGCCTGAGCGCCATCTTTAGCGGCAATAACCCGGTATCCTTCCTTTTCCAAATTATAGCAAAGAAGTTCGCGGATTAATTCATCATCATCAATAATTAAAATAGTTCGCCCACTCATATCAGGCCTCCTATTCAGGCAGTTGCCTTTCTGATATCTCATATTTACCTGGTTTTTAGGATGTTCGGGCAAGAAATTCAACAACCAGGTTGAGCTCAGACCAAGCCAATTATTATTCGGCTATATTTAACTATACCATAGTATT
>DATMXV010000112.1:0-7290 GCA_035561335.1 Desulfitobacteriaceae bacterium | reverse complement strand
TAAGAATTTTTTTTCGTTATTCAATTTTTTGAATGTTTTTTTCTTTAGCTTCTCGACCCAGTCATCCAGGATGCTGTAAAAAACAGGGACAAGGAACAGGGTGACAAAAGTGGTCGCTATTAATCCCCCGATCACAACAATCGCCAGCGGGGCATTCATTTCTGAACCTTCTCCCAAACCCAGCGCCATTGGTATCATCGCCAGGATTGTCGCCATGGCCGTCATCAAAATCGGTCTCAGTCTGACCCGGCCGGTCTCCAGCAGCGCAGCCGTCCTTTCCATACCGGAAGCAAGCAACTGTTTCAAATAATCCACATAGACGATGGCGTTGGCCACAGCAATCCCTACCAGCATAATGACCCCGATAAATGCCGTGACGCTGAAACGATTCCCTGTGACCAGTAATCCTAAAACTATGCCGATAATGCACCCCGGTAAAGAAAATAGGACGACAAACGGGTCTCTGAAGGATTCGTACTGGACTACTAAGACCACATAAACCAAGAGAACAGCCATCAGAAATGCAAGCAACAGGCTTGAAAAGGCTTCGGTCATCTGTTCATTTTCTCCGCCATAGTCAATCGCATATCCATTTGGGAGTTGAATCTTGGCGGCAATCTGGGTACGAATATCTTTGGTGACACTATTTAAGTCTCTGCCCAGTAGATCGCAGGAAACTGTCGCCTGCCGGTTTTGATTTTCACGGTCAATTTGGACCGGCCCGGTTGATAAACTGAAATCGGCAACTTCGGATAAGGAGATATTTTTCCCCGAAGATGTGGAAATCTGCAAATTTTTCAAAGTATCCACATCAGCGGTCTTGCTTTGAGTACTGATCACCGTGACATCAATTTCGTCTCCGTTTTGGCGATATTGTGAAACAACTAACCCGTTGATAGCGGTATAAATTTGGCTGGAAACCAGTTTCGGTGTTAAGCCCAACTCCATCGCCCGCTGGCGGTTGACCCTCACTTCCACTTCCGGACTCCCATCCGCCATGGAGGATGTTACTTCGCGTGTCCCGGGAACCGCTTTCACAATTCCTTCTACCTGATTGGCAAGCGTTCGCAAGGTGTCCAGGTTATCCCCCTGGATCTTAATCTGGACAGCGCCTCCGGAACCAGTGGACATTTCACTGCTTGCACTTACAGACACTTTTATGCCGGAGATACCCTTCAGAGAGTTTCTGATTTCTTCGGCAACCTGCTCAATCCCTTTACGCTCACCCATCGGAACCAGCGTGACGCTGAGCGTGGCTTTATTGGAAGCCCCTCCTGTAATTATACTGCTTGTTCCGGAACTGCCGATGCTGGAGTAGACAATGTCAACAGCCGGATTTTTCAATAAGATTGCTTCAGCTGCCAAGGCCATTTTATCTACATCTTCAATCATTGAGCCCTTGTCGGCTTCCAGGGTCACGTCAAGCTTGCCCGAATCGGACTCGGGCATAAACTCGGCCCCTATAAAAGGAACCAAACACAAGGACGCAATAATCAGTCCCGCAACTCCGGCCATTACTCTGCGCCGGCGGCCTAACGCCCACTTTAGCCCTGTTTTATACTTTTCTCCCAAACTATCCAACCAGTGTCCAAAACGATGGAACTGTCTGACAATAAAGCTTCTTCCTGTATCATTGATGGTCATCGCTTTATCCGTCAACATCCGGGATGACATAAACGGCACAATTGTTAAAGCAACCAATAAAGAACAGGCGATTGCCACACAGATGGTTAGCGCCAGGGGTTTAAACAAAACTCCGCTGATTCCTCCGGCCAACCCAATCGGCAAAAATACCGCAATCAAGGTCAGCGTGCTTGCTAAAACCGCCCCGCCGACTTCTCCTGCTCCTTTGATTGCGGCTTCCTTGGGCGATAAGCCCATACTCCGGTGGCGGTGAATATTTTCAAACACGACAATGGAATCATCAATCATTCGCCCTACCCCCAGGGCCAGGCCTCCCAGTGTAAAGACATTGATGGTTGAACCGGTATAAAACAAGACGATGAAGGTGGCCACAAGTGATAAGGGAATGGCTATGCCGATAATCACTGTGCTGCGAAGATTGCGCATAAACAGGAAAATAATCAAAACAGCGAGTATTGCTCCTTCTATCAATGTTCTGGTCGTGCTGCCGATCGATTTATTAATATAATCGGACTGGTCCATCAGGATTTCTATCTCAAGGTCATCCTTCAATTCGCTCTGAATCTTTTTTATTTCCGCTTTTACATCCGCGCAGGCTTCTACCGTGTTGCCGTCCGATGCTTTCTGACATTGAATGGAAACGACAGGTTTTCCGTTGACCCGGCTGATCTGTTCAACATCTTTATAGTCCTCACGGATATCGGCTATGTCCCTGAGTTGGATGCTGCCGCCGGTAGAGGTTGTCAGCGCTACATCGCCAACATCGTTTATACTTTCAAATTCCTGTAAGCTGCGTACAAAATATTGACGCTGCCCAAAGGTAATGTCCCCACTGGACATGTTGTAATTTTCCGCGGACAGGATACTGGTTACCTGGCTGAGGCTTATCCCATAATTTTGGGCCTTTACCGGATCAATTGCGACTTTTATTTCACGCTCATGCCCCCCGGAAATTGTCACCGAAGCGATATCGGAAAGGCGCGAAAGCCTGGGCTCAATCTTATCTTCCGCCAGGGTTTGCAACTGCGCAAGGGAAAGCGCGTCGGAACCGATCGTAACACTAATAACCGGCATCATATTGGGGTCTAGTTTCAGAATCTGCGGTTTATCTACTCCATCCGGAAGAGTGGAATCCGACAATGAAACTTTATCCCGGAGATTGGCCAATGCCGTGTCCATGTTCGTTCCATACTTAAATCCGATTACAACCATAGACATATTGGATTGGGACTGGGAAATCAGCGTATCTATACCGCTCACTGTAGCAACTGCGTTTTCGATAGGCTTGCTGACTTGCTCTTCAACCTCCTGCGGTCCGGCCCCAGGATAGGTGGTGATAACGATGGCATACGGCAGCTCCATGTCAGGCATCAAATCAATAGGCATCTGGCTTAGGCTCATTACGCCGATGATGATAATGGCGAATATCAAGATAAGTACAGTTGACGGCCTTCTTATGGAAAATTCGGCAATTCTCCTTATCATTTCACAGTTCCTCCGTCAGCAAGATCCAGTGCGCTAGTCTCATCGATAAGCGTATTGCCCTTGATAATGACTGTCTGACCTTCCTGGAGACCTTTCCTTATTTCGGTATATGTCCCGTCACTCAATCCGGTTTCAACCGCTACAGTTTCGGCTTTGTTCTGGTCGTTGACGACATAGACGATATTTTCACCGTTTTTGGGCAGAACAGCTGTCATCGGAATGGCCAGAACACCGGTCCCGCGCTGTGTACTCAGTTTGACTTCCGCAAACATTCCTGATTTCACTTCAGCAGTAGAAGTATTAGGGAGAGTAATTTTTACCGGATAAGTATGGGTGAGCGAATCGGCGACAGAGGCAACACTTTCGACCGTCCCTGTAAGCTCTTTCTCATCGAGCGCTCCTATTTTTACTTTAGCAGGGGTTCCTGCCTTTATTGATGAAACATCGCTTTCACTGACCCCGACTTCAATTTCCAAATTTTTGGAATTATTGATGACGACAATAGGGCTCGTCACACTCGCCGTCTTTCCGACCGACGCATTGACCAAACCGACGACGCCCGATATAGGACTGATAATTTCGCAATCAGCCAAATTTTGCCGGGCCAGACTGACTGCAGCTTCCGCTTGAGCCACACCGGCCTCCGCAGTGCCTGTGTTAAGAGAGTCGTATTGGGCTTTGGCGTTTTCCAACTCCATATCGGAAACCGCACCAATTTTATGTAGCTCCTGGTAGCGGTTATAATTGTTCAAAGCCATTTGCCGCTGTACTTTATTGGCTTCCAATGCTGCTTCCGCAGTAGCTAATCCGGCCTCCGCCTGCTGAACCGCTTCAGCTATTTTACTCGAATCGAGCAGAACCAGGATCTGACCTTTTTCAACTTTTTGGCCTGCAGTCACATAAACAGCCGTCACCCTCTTAGGAAGACTGGCCATAATTACCTGCTCATTGCTTGCCTTCACGCTGCCCACATAGCCGGCATACTTTGTTATGTCCATTTTCTTTACTACCGCCGTATCAACTTTTATAGTGGCTGGTTGGACATCCTGTTGCGCTTTACTGCAACCGCTTACGCTAAAAAGCGACAACATTATAATGAGTATAATCATAGCCTTACTAACCCTTGTCTTCATCTAAAATCCTCCTCTGAAATAAATCGACTTTAATCAGTAAATATTTTGCTGCAATTGGAACATAAAGCTTCTTTGAACAGCAAACCAATCAATAAAAACTGATCTTTCGCTGAGCCGGTAAAGCAAATACGTAGGCACATAGTAATATTCAGAAATTAGAAAAGATGCTCTTCCTACGAAAAGGATAAGAGTTTTCTGTAGTAGAGCTGTGAATTATTTCTCCTTTAATCCCTTTAATAAAGGTGAGAATTAGCTCAAATTTCTTGTTTATAACTAATCCGCTAATCCTATAACACGCTTTGTTCGAATCCTACCTTTCTCTTAAGTAGCGTTTTCCTGGAGTATCCTGACCGTCAGTTCATTTTCTATACTCTTATTCTAAGTATTAAATATAGATATTATTAAAATTTTTGTCAATCCCTTTCTTTTTATTTTTTATGACGTGGTTCTTAAAAATCTGAATGGATTTGCTAATATATCCGGCAAATCAGCTCCCGAAGAAAAGTTCCATTTGATGTTATAAAATATTATTGCGTCCTTATTCTCATAAAACCTTGGCAAAAGGCATAAAAGATACTGCTGCCGCAATGATGCAGAGAGCGTTAAGAAATATCCGGTTTTTAATAATCAAGCTGTTTTATGGCTCCTTCCGTTGTGATGAACTAAAAAAGCTTCCTGGGTTTTCACAGAAAGCTTCATTGTGGCCTGATCGTTGTCTAATTCACGGACAATGCAGGGCATTATTTCCTTGTCTGCAAGCTCACTTGCTTTTTTTCGCTGTCCGCCATTTCCAGCATGGCTCATCCGCTTTTACTTTAAAAGGATGATTGAGAAAATCGTTAATTTCCGAAAGAGTAATTTCCAGTACTCTTTCTCGCCGACTATCTGCTCGGCTTTCCCCTGTCGAAGACAGTTCATCTACCGAGGTCAGCTTGATGCTGTCTCTATTCCTTGTGGGTTAAACGTATAGACGCTTTTCCCCTGAGTTGCCCGGATGGAGAGGGGAATTTCCGATTTAATACGCGCAGCTTATCATTATAATTCCGCAGCAGAATAAAAGAGATATCCCCGGATGGCAAAAATACGTAATACCCGGTTGCCCATTGTCTAAATAAATCGGGTTGCTCTGAGTGAATTCACCCGGTAGCCGACTGAAATGATAAAGTCGAGGTTATAAAAAAAGCCTATTATGGTTTTTTTAACGATTAATCTTTTGGGGCAACCTGTTCCGTTTACTCCCTCGGTCTCCTCAAGTCCGATAAATACCGGAACCTTTCCTGGTACGGCAAATCGCTGCGCAGTTCCTTTGGCGGGAAATCCTTATCGAATTCAGCGGCCTTGGCTTCGTCCAGATGATACACTGCGTCTTCAAAAAACCGCCCTTTGCAGTTGCTCAGCGCTCCGTCCCATAATTCCAGGGCCTGAAGGGAAGCAGCGTACATGTTATCCGGTGCAGCGATACCAAACGTTTCGGCGGGAACAAAGCCGAATCTTTTATAATACTCCGGATCGCCGTATATCAGGATCGCGCGGTAGCCCATTTCTTTGGCGCGGGCAATGGTGTATTCGATCAGCGCCCTGCCGATTCCCTTTCCCCAGAATGCGGGCAGCACCGATAGCGGGCCAAAACTTATCACCTCGCGGCTTATCCCGTCATCACCGCTTATGTTAGCCTCCGTGTAAACGATATTCCCGACGATTTCCCCGTCGATTTCCGCAACGATATCGAGTTCCCGGATAAACACCCCGCAATCACGCATAATATGCAGCAGGTAATGCTCGTCGCAGCCTGGCAGATGGCGGTTCCAAAACGCTTCTCTTGTTAGTTCTTCTACGCGTCTGTAGTCCGCTAACTGCTCCAATCGTAAATTCACGTTCATAGGCTCATACTCCATCTTTATTTATGATGCAGCTATTTTGTATCGTCATCATCCTGTGATGTCCCGAACAAAATACGCATGTAATTACGTTTTCCGTACAATACACGGTCAATATATACTTCAGCGCCTCTAACACGGTAAAAAGTGATATATTTTCCGCAAACAAGAAACCGGTAATCATTCTCGAATTCGGTAACCGCTGCCAATAGAGGACCTATTTCCACAAAATCCCGCAGCCTCTCAATGGTGTCCAATATACTATAGACTATTCTTTGAGCGGCTGCGGGATTTTGTAATTCATTATGGATATATACCCATATTTCGTTAAGGTCGTTTAGGGCTTCAGGCGAATAATGAAGTTTATTCATACGCCTTTCCTCCGAAATGCGCCTTCACATCCTCGTGCGGGAGCCAGCCCTTTTCCTCTCCTGAAATTCGTCCCTTATTAAGCTCGCTCATCAGCTTGATCGTAGCCTTTGTTTTTTCGTAATCGGCAATATCCATGAGCGCGTAGCGGCCACGGCCATTTTTGGTTAAAAAGACAGGCTCGCCAACGGAAACATCACGCAAAACCTCGTTGTAGTTCCTTAAATCGGAAATAGGCTTTATTTTTGGCATTAATAACAACTCCTTTCTACTGCTGCTGTTATTATTATATGCTTATAGTTCGTAAAATTAAACAGCAATTACACCGATAGGTAAATCAAGGCATCTGTATTTACTGCCTTTTCCGGGTCATGCGCTCCCTGCGCGCGGGCACCCTCCGCCAGAATTCGTATATAAGGAAAATCGTCAGGTAAGACAGGGCAACCACCAGCAGGAATTTCAGGAATATATGTATTTCAAGATCGATGAACAGCAGCGTAAAAAAGGTGACGGGCAAAAAATGAAAGATATAGACTGTGAAGGAGGCCCTGTTCAAATAGCCGATTGCCCGGCCGCCCTTGTTAAGATAAGCTCTTCCGGCATTTAAGAGAAAGATAATGGCGGAGCATTCATAAACTCCTTTGGCGAGTACCCATAAAGGCGTCAGGTATGCTTCGTTAGAGTATAGCATCTGTGACTGGATATTCACATAATACAGCATGGCAAGGGACAGGGCGCCAAACACCATCGAGAGTTTATAATACTCCCTCACCTTCTCCTGA
>DATMXV010000111.1:0-2803 GCA_035561335.1 Desulfitobacteriaceae bacterium | reverse complement strand
AATTTCAGCAGTTTGCTTTTCCTTACTTAATTTATCAAAATAATTAAACATCTAAGCGCAGCATTTTTCAACTTCATCAAAAGAACTTTGCAGCGGCCATGGGGTTAACAAGCTGAACAGCAATGTAACAGACTTGATCATTTTAAAAAAATGAAAATCTCTCAAATTCTTCCGCTAACGCATCAATTGCCTGCAGACTACCCTCAATCCCGATCTTAATATCCACTCTTTGGCAAAGGTCGGAGAGAAGATGCGCCATTTCTTCATCCCGGACAACAATCTTTTCCGGCCTGCCAAAATCTTCAATATACTTGATGATACTGCTCAGGATTCTGGTGATATCGTCATCACCAGGCGACAGTATTTCCTGATCGACGGGCAGTCCGCTGTGACGTTCGGCTAAAAGAAACAGCACAGGCATGATGGGCCTGCCGGACTCCGAATCATGGATGACGGCATTAAGAAACAAGGTGTCGATTTCCAGTACCGCTTTGGACGACTTTTGTTTCTTGAGCCTGCCAATCAGGACTTCATCGTTCACTACGGGTATCCTATATTTTTTCCGGGGAATGTTTAAGGATGCCGCTGTCGTTATCCATAATTCCCGCTCCGGGTCAAAGCGGCGGTAAAGGGTCTGTTGCTTGTCAAAATCCACCGGAATCTGATTTTCAATAAAAGCCTTTAATGCCATAAAAAGCTCCTGGAAGACCCGTGTTAATTTCACAACCTGTGTTTCATCCAAAAGAAAAGGCGCATACCCCCGCTCATAAGAACGGAAATAAATCCATTGATTTTTCCCGCAGAATTTCAAACCTAATTTTTTAATGGTATCCCGCTCTGATTTGCTTAACTCTTCCCGGCCGCCAAAGTAACAGGTCAGATTATTCTGGTACCGGATCGACTGACTGGAAGGAATATCCGGGCTTACGGCCAGCTGGTAAAAATTATTGAGCGCATCTGCGCCTTCCATCACGGCGACGGCAAAACACTCGCCATTGCGGCCCATAACGCTGGCAAAAAAGAGCTGCTCAAATTCGGGAAGCTGCAGGGTAATTAAATTCATATCCCAGAGGAATTTCCAAGGTTGCAGTGACTGTATCCGCAGTGTTACGTCATATAGTTCACGCCATTGTTCCAGATTGGCTTCTTTTCTCATTGCAAGTCCCTGTCTTTCTTATTTTATTTAAATAAATTTTATTTTAAAAAAATTTTACGGTTTTCCCCTGCCGGGCTCATATGAATTTCCTTTTCACCATATGCTTACTTGATGGACATCCACAAATGATTATAACTTCTCCTTTTCCTCTATCAGCCGCGGTTCATTTTCAACAATCTTATATTTGGATTCCATAACGATACTGCCATTCTCTTTTTTCTTTTGGAAGATAATAAGATCGTACCCATCGCCGGTTTTGCTCTGTGAAGTCTCGTAAATATATCTGATCCCGTCTTTTATCTCTTCTCTGGAACCACTCCAATAGGGACAACTATTAAGGAAAGAATTATATTTTTTCATCGCCAAAAGCTTATTGGAAGCTTGAACATTGATATCCACTAACGTTTTCTCGACATGACCGGCACTGACTTTCGCTTCCCGGCCGATACTTTTCAGGTAGGCTGCCGCCTGTTCTTCCTTTTGTTTAACAAGCTCAGGGTACCGCTTTCCCTCTGTCAGTACTTCCGGCCATAATTTTGGCGGAAACATCTTTTTGACGGAACTCAAGTAAAACGCACCATCCTGCGGCTCCTGGTATTGGTGCAAAACATACGCACCGCTTTTATTTTTGGAAAACGTCATAACTGTTGGAATGGCGCCGCTGCCGCTGACCATGGTGAAAATTCCGTTTTCAAAACCAAACCAGCCTATACTGGCCATGGTATAGACTTTGACTTGACCGTTTTTTTCCTCGGTATCGAGTATAATATGTCCTTCGCTAACCGCTTCCCCGGCCAGATAACTTTTCCCCTGGCTTTTAATGGCCCGGCTGACCGCCTCAGCGATCGAGTCTGGGTTTGGAGACGGCAGTTGCAGGCTGTCCGTGATAATGACATCACCGGAGGGCTCAACGGTAAAGAAAGCAGTTGAACCATCAAAGTAAATGATAACCTGTTTTTCCGCAACTTTTATCCCGTTTTGACTGACCGTGATCGTTATCGGGATTTCACTTTGCGTATTGGCGTCAAATTGACTGACTATATCAAGAGGACTCCAATAGGCCGGAGTCCCCGGCGGGAATTCAGCCTTGATCCCCTTTTCAGTTATTTTGCCGTCGGCATTATCCCAGGTCAGGAGTTGTCCGCCGCTTGCGGAGTATTCAATGTTTCCATTGTCTGCAGAGTATTGCACCTGACCGGCCGCTCCCTCATACTGTGCCAACAGGCGAATACCCGGTGTGCTGGACATGGTCAAGGCATATTTCTGCGGATAGACAAGGATTTTCAAGTAAATACTGTTCAAAAGGATTTGCAGTTCGCCTTGAGTTTTGGCGTAATCCCTAAGGTCCCGGGGATAGCTTTTCTGCAGCTCAGTCCTGGTAAATTTAAGCTTAAGGTTTTGCGTGCCCGGATCAGCAGTGATGTTAATGATGTCGACATTATCAATAAGGGCAAAAATAACGGCGGCATTATTACGCAGGGTTGTTTCTACCTGATCAAGATCAAGCCCGGCATCGCCATCGGGTTTATTCCCGGTATTATCATCGGCATTATTAACGGAATTATTGGACTGCATAAAGTCATAGTTGACGTTAATCCCATAAGGAGTATTTTCAGTTTGCAGGGATATTCCTCCCTTAAGATATTG
>DATMXV010000110.1:0-8138 GCA_035561335.1 Desulfitobacteriaceae bacterium | reverse complement strand
CATTTGGTCGAGCTTCAATTTTTTTTGTCTAATAGCAGGAAATCAGTCTAAAATGTTGAAGATTGTTAGTAACAGGACAGAGATGATCCAAGTGTTTTTAGTCAAAGGAGGATTTTTTAGTGCCTATAGATTTACCGTTTGTTGAATCGATTGAATTAAGGAATAAATATGCCGGCATCTTGAAAGAGCATCGTGATGAAATCGTTGAACGCTGGATGAAGAAATTAAGTGATAGTTATCCTGAACTTGAGGATACTACAGACATAGATTTTTTGAAAGAAACATCTTGCGGTTATTTGCAAAGACTTGGATCATTTGTTGTAAAAGAAAGCAATAAAGTGGATATTCTGGAGGATCCGCCTTTCAAAAGCTATTTGGATGAAAAAATTGAGTTTTATGTTAAACAAGGAATGCCGGCTTATATACCCGCAGCGTATTTTTTATTCCTGAAAGATATTATGAATGAATTGCTCAATAACAATTTTTTTCACGCCGATCCTACCTTCCTCCTGGCTTCTTTGGAACTAAACACGGGTTTGATTGAACCCTTGGCCCACACCAGTTGCAAGAGTTTTGTTGAATACCGGGAAACTATGATTAAACAGCAGGCAAAAGCAATTGACGAACTGTCAACACCGGTTATCCAGCTTTGGGATGGTATCCTGGCTCTCCCATTGATTGGAACAATAGACAGCGCGCGGGCCAAGCAAGTTATGGAAAATCTGTTAAATGAAATTGTTAAAACTAAATCCTCCCAGGTAGTTATTGATATCACGGGTGTCCCCATAGTAGATACCGGAGTGGCTTCCAGGTTAATGCGCACCGTGGAGGCAGCCCGTCTTTTAGGAACAGAATGTATCCTAACCGGAATTAGCCCTGTTATTGCGCAGACTCTGGTAACTGTAGGGATAAATCTGGGCAGCATTCAGACCAGGGCGACTCTAAAAAACGGACTTGAGTCAGCCTTAAACAATCTGAATATGGAAATAGTAACCATCGGCAAAGGTGATTTGAGATGACAGTACCAATTATTAAACTAGGGAATTATCTTATTGTTACAATTCAGAGTGAACTGACCGATGAAATGGCTGTGGAAGCTCAAAATAATATTCTGAACCGGATAAAGGAAACTGAAGCAAAGGGATTGCTGATAGACCTAAGCGTCATCGATGTAATAGACAGTTTTTTGGGGAGAGTCCTTAACGATACTGCCATGATGGCCAGGCTAATGGGAACCCAAACAGCAGTAGCCGGAATCCAACCCGGAGTAGCCGTTACATTTATGGAACTTGGTCTAAAGATGAAAAATATATATACCGTACTAGATATTGAACAAGGCTTGGAATTATTGAAATCTTTGGAATGATGGTGACATATAATGAATGACGAAATAACTGTCGATATTGCAGCCGAAGGTGATATTGTTACCGCCCGGCAGAAAGGCAGATCTATTGCCAAAAACCTGGGCTTTTCCGTTGTTGACCAGTGCAGGATAGCTACCGGCATTTCTGAACTGGCCCGCAATATTTTTCTTTATGCAGGTACAGGTATTATATCTATCCGTACTCTTAGCGACAACAACCGCAAAGGAGTAGAAATTATCGCCAAAGACGAGGGACCGGGTATTTCTGATCCCAAATTAGCCATGTTGGATGGATTTTCCACTTCAAGCGGATTGGGGATGGGTTTACCGGGTACCCAACGGCTGATGGATGAATTTAAAATAATCAGTGAATTAGGCACAGGGACAAAAATAGTTATAAGAAAATGGTTTAACTAGGGTGTGATGACCATAGATTTTAATATTGAAACCAAGTTAGACGTACTTTCTGCAAGAAATGCCGCCAAATATCTCGCGGAAGAAATGGGATTTTCCAAAGAAGACACTGCAAAAATTGATCTGGCCGTTTCTGAATTAGCCCATAACCTGATTTCACATGCAGTACGGGGAAGATTAAAGTTTAGGAAACGTTTATTTTCCGGACGAACTATGTTTGAAGCTGTTTCTTCAGACAGTGGACCGGGAATCGATAATCTGGATAAGGTATTTGAAATGGGCTTTTCGACAAAAGACAGTCTGGGTATCGGTTTAAATTCTATAATGGAAGTAGTGGATGAATTCTCGATTAATTCCAAAGCTGGAGTAGGTACCCAAGTGACTGTGAGGAAGTGGTTGAAATCAAGATTGGAGTAGTATCTTCACCCCGGCAGGTTAACTCCGGCGGAGATGCTTACCTTGTTAAGAAGTTCCCCGGGAAAGTATTAATAGCTGTCATTGACGCTCTCGGACATGGCCAAATGGCCCGGCGAGCGGCCAGCCTCACTATTAAACTGCTCACGGCCAGTAATGATACACATTTAGAAAAACTACTTACTACTATTCATAAGGCTCTCTTATGTACTGTCGGAGTTGTAATTGGTTTAGTCCTCATAGATTACGACTGCCACCTGCTTACCTTTGCCGGGGTCGGCAACATAACAATCAAGCTGCTGGGACAAAACAATAATATAGAAGTAATCCTTCCTGCCGGTATTTTGGGATATCGGACAAATAATGTTCTCTGCCAGACTATATCTATTTCAGAAGATGATCTTTTACTAATGCATACTGACGGTATAATAAATAATTATGAATTGTCCCCTTGCCAATTACCAGTCCCCCAAAAAATAATCCAAACCTTGATGTCTGACTACCGCCGGCCAAATGATGACGCCCTGGTTTTAATAGCTACTGAATTGTTGGATGAAGGTTACGAGGAGCAGGTTTCATATGAATGACCTCAGAAAGAAATATAGTGATTTGCTTCAAATCTTTTTTTATGATAACGAGGAAGAAGCCTTATACAGAGCTGATCAGTTCAGTAATGAATTTAATGGCAAGTTCATTGCTACTGAAGAACTGGTATCCCTTCATCATGAGATAATTATGGAAATTACTAAAGGTTTACAACCGGAAGAAGCCCTGCGGGTAATTAACCGTGGTCTGGTATTTCTACTGGGAGTTATAGTTACTTTAGGAGCCAAAAACCGGGGAAATAAATATAGTAATGAAACCTTAAACCGTTGGATAGAAACAGTTCTTCGTCTCAATTCCTCTTTGGCACTCTATAAAAATAAATATAAGCTGATCCTTGATACTATTCCCGTAGGGGTACTTACTATTAACAATAAAGGAAAAATAACCTTTATAAATAATGAACTGAAAAAAATTTTTAAATTGAATACTGATAATTATTTAGGCAAAAACCTGTCAACCCTAAAATCTAAAAACATTATCCGGCTTGGTGAAAAAACCTATACGGATTTAATTATTGAGACCCTCGAAACCGGGAAAGTGTTTATTAATGAAGAAAAGGAATACTCCGATGGGAAAATTCTAAAAATAACTACTTCCCCCATCCGGGATAAGAAAGGTAATATAACTGAGGTAGTTGGTTTAATTCAAAATATAACCGAGCAAAAACAGCTGGAAAAAGCTGTTATGGAGAACGAGAAGTTAGCTACTATCGGTACTTTAGCAGCAGGACTTGCCCACGAAATCCGCAATCCTTTAACCTCTGTCCGGGGTTTCTTTCAACTACTGGAGCCGGAATTGATAAAAAGCCAGAAAAAAGAATATCTCAATATTATTTTGGGAGAACTTGACCGGGTTAACAGTGTTATTACAGATTTTCTCAATTCTACCAAGCCATCTTCACCTAAACCCCACCAAGTAGAAACTTCTGCGCTTTTGGCAGAAATCAAGTTGCTTACAGAAGGGGAAGCCCTCCTGCGCGATATAAATTTACATTTCTTTTGCCCTGCTGATATACCCAGCTTGCATATTGATAAGGACCAAATTAAACAGGTTTTGCTCAATATAATCAGGAACGCGTTCGATGCCGTAAGCCCGCAGGGCAAGGTTGAGGTTACTGCTCAATGGCAGGTAACTTCCCAGAAGGTCCTGATTATGGTTAAAGATGACGGTATCGGAATGGACCAACAAACAATAACAAGAATGTTTGACCCGTTTTTTACTACCAAGGAAAACGGTACAGGATTGGGGATGGCTGTAACCTATCAGATCATCCGCAACCATGGCGGGGAAATAAAGGTAAATAGTATACCTGGAATTGGATCTACATTTATTATCAGTTTGCCTTTTTTTAAAAATTTTGATGAAAATAAATATTGCTGCGGCTAACTTTGCTTAAAAAGATTGGTCTGTGTCATAATACTAAATACTAAAGTCTTTGAAACTCCCATAGATTATATAGAAAATTCTATTAGGGGGATTTCATATGACTTATATTGTCCAAACAGGCGATACACTCTATCAAATTGCCCACAGGTTCAATACTTCTGTGAATGCTATTATTTCTGTTAATCCCCAAATTTCCAATCCGAATGCAATTTTTCCGGGACAAACATTAATCATTCCTACCTATGCTGAAACATGTCCCCTGTTACGTCAAGGGGACCGCGGTCCGGCAGTAAGCAGACTCCAAACACTCCTTAGAATTGCCCTCTTTAACCCGGGTCCTATTGACGGTATCTTCGGGTCCAGAACCCAGGCTGCTCTGCTGGCATTTCAAAAAACACTCAAAGAACTTGATCTTACAGGGGTGGCAGATCAGGAAACCTGGGCTGCTTTAGGGGCCGAGTGCCAACCCAGATCTAAAGTTACAAACTATACTGTAAGGCTGGGTGATTCGTTATTTATTATTGCCACCCGCTTTAATGTCTCGGTTCAAAACATACTGAAAATTAATCCCCAGATAACCAATCCTAACGCTATCCTTGCCGGTCAGATTATCAAGATTCCACCCAGTAATAGTAATTAAAAAATTGACCGCCGAATAATTGAACTGCAAACACCTGTCTGAATTTAAGTGCAGATCACAGCGGCGGCCTGTTTTTTTATTGTTCTTTTACTTGCTCCGCTTCCACACCCTTCTTACCTATTTCATATTAGTTAAAACCTGTTCCTCATTCTGAGGAGCCGGTTTGTTTTTTTCTTTTTCCGTTTGGGCGATACTGGCCCGTAAAGCTTCCATAAGATCAAGCACTTTCCCTGCCTGGGGAACAGTCTCAATATTGATAGTCTCACCTCTGACTTTACTTTCTATGAGAGCTGCGATTTGCTCCCGGGTCTCGTCACGGTATTGCCCGGGATCAAAAGAATGTACAAGATTATCAATCAGTTGGCTGGCCATTTGCATTTCAATTGCCGCCGGTTCAGTTCCCTGCCAAATTGAAGCATCCAAGTGCCGGATTTCGTTGGGGTAATACATTGTTTCCAGGACAAGGATCTGCTCAAAGACCCGCAGACAGGCTAAATGTTGTTTCGAACGCAGAACAATCCGCGCCAGAGCAACCTTTCCACTGTCGGCCATTGCCCGGCATAACAGGCGGTAGGCTTTGATTGCAGTATCCTCGGGCGAAAGATAATAAGATTTCTGATAATATATAGGATCAACCTCGGTCAGGTTAATGAAATCAAGAATATCAATTGAACGGGTCAGCGGTTTTTGAAATGACTCTAATTCTTCATCACTTAAAGTAATATATCTATCCCTCTCGAATTCGTACCCTTTGATAAGATCGTCATTGCCGACATCAACATTACAATATGGACACTTCTTAACATAGCGAATCCGGCGCCGGCATTCCTTATGTAAATAATGAAATTTAAATTCCTGGGATTCTGTTGCCGCATGCATTTTAACGGGGATATTCACTAAACCAAAACTAATTGAACCCTTCCACAAAGTATGCATATTATTCTCCTCCTCACACACTAGTGTGAGCAGAAGATGAAATTTCCATGCTTAATCCCATGATTTATTTAATACTTTTTCTATAAATATCCTGGCAATAACAGGATCAAATTGTTTACCGGCATACTTGCGGATTTCCAGGATAACATCTTCTTCTTTCATGACCTTCCGATAGGTATATTCGCTTGTCATAGCGTCATAAGCCTCAGCCAGGGTGATGATCCTTGACATTTGGGGAATATCCTCACCTTTTAAACCCTTGGGATAACCCTCGCCATCCCATCTTTCATGATGGGCAAATACCCAGTCCGCGAGATCAAACATATTATATGATGAACTTAGGATCCGATAGCCAATATCTGAGTGACGTTTTATTTCATATCTTTCCTGACTTGTCGGTTTCCCGGGTTTATTCAGTAATTTATCTTCAATTGCAATTTTTCCGATATCATGCAGGAAACCGGCAAGGCCTAACCTGTCAACCTCACTTTCTGAAAGGTGCATGGCTTTGCCGATTTTGCGACAGATTTCACTTACTCTTCTGGAATGATGCTCTTCCCTGGGTTGTCTTTGATGCAGGGAATTGATTATTTTACAAATTGTTTCGCCCCTGTGGATTTCTTTTTCAATAATTTTATTTTCGTACATCCTGTCTTCAGCACTTTTTAAGACTTTTATGATATCTTCTTTAATTTTTGTTTTTGTTTCCCAGCCAAATGAAATACTCACACTTAAAGTGTTAACATGTTCATTTGAATACAGTTCTCTTATCCTGTTTACAATTTTCTCCGCTTCTTCAGCTTTTGTATTTGGTAAAAGAATAACAAATTCATCTCCGCCCCAACGGGCTACGATGTCGTTCCCCCTGCAGGAACTTTGAATAGCTAAAGCAGCTTTCAGAATAAGTTCATCACCTTTATGATGGCCAAAAGCATCATTTACAAGCTTTAACCCGTTAACATCACCGATTATTATGGAAATTGGCAAATTTCTCTCAGTATCCAGTCTTTTAACTTCTTCTTCATAAAATCTCCGGTTGTAAAGCCCTGTTAATTTATCATGGTAACTCAAGTAAATAATTTCTTCTTCCGTTTTTTTACGTTTGGTAATGTCCTGGATCGTACCGATTAATCTAATTGGATTTCCGTGGTTATCAAATTCAAGATCTCCCAGGCCATGTACCCAGCGTTCAGTTTTATCATTATTACTGATAATCTTAAATTCATAATCAAATTGGTTCCTTTCAGTTTCCACATTGGAAAAATAATCAAAAACTTCCCGGTACCAATCAGGATGAATAACCTTAAACCATCCTTCCAAAGTATACAAATAGGTCTCATCAATTCCAAATATCTCGTTAAGTTCGGGAGAACATTTCCAGGTCCCGGTTTTCAAATCAAGCAGATAACTGCCAATATGGGCTACTTTCTGGGACACAAGCAAAAACTGTTCCCGTTCCTTTAAGGCTACCTCTGTCTGCTTGCGTTCAGTAATATCCATGTAGTGCCAAAACTGGCCGTATGATTTTCCATTTAAAGATAAAGGAATATAATTACGCAGGCAGTTCCTGCCCCTAATGGTAATTTCCTCATTTTTTACCGGTTTTCCCAAATTAATTATTTTCTGCCTGTGAGTTATTTCTTTGCTGAAATCCTCATAAACCTGCTTGTTTTTTTTATTTATTTCTTCAAGGGTAAGCCCCATAAAGTCCGCAGGCGAGTCTTTGAAGCCATATAAATCACAAAGCGCCTGGTTCACAAACTCTATCCGGTTATCATCAGACAGCAGCAAAATACTCGTATGCATACTGGAAAGAACTATCCCGAAATGCAGCAGGGCGCTTTGTAAAGCCCGGAGTTTTTCCTCACTTTCCAGCAGGGCTGTCTCCGTCTGCCTGTACTTGGTAATATTTTTTAGGAAACAGATCACATGGCTGGTTTTGCCATGATAGTCTTTGACAGGCGTTATGGTAGTATTGAAATAGAGGAGAGCGTTGGCTCCTGAAATACATAAATCGATTGTTTTTTCCATATTACTCTGATACACGCAATTTAAGGCTTCGTAAAATTTATCTGCCTCTTCCTCAGCGATTACATTCCAAATAAATTTTCCGATAATCTTCTCAACACTTTTTTCTACTGCTTCAGCAAAAGCCTGATTGGCATAGAGATATCTGCCCTCTGAGTTAGAAAAGAAAATTGGATCGAAGAAATCGTCTAATGAAATGTTGTATTTTTCCTCAAGTTTAAGCAGCATATAGTCAGTTTCTCTTATTTCATCCTTGCTCATATCCGATAATCCTTTCTGCTGATAACGGTTGCCCTATAAAATTTCTTTATGGATTGCTAAACTCCTCCATTGCTATGTTCTGAAAAATAT
>DATMXV010000109.1:0-8701 GCA_035561335.1 Desulfitobacteriaceae bacterium | reverse complement strand
ATCTTATACCTCCCTACATATAATCTCCCTTCAAAAAAACATCCCCAGTAGGTATTAAAATAATAATGCCTACAATATTTGTGTAGGGGCAGCCCTTCAGATCACATTCGTACCTGCAAGGTAACAACTTGATCTGAAGGCATTTTTATTTGAATGGAGAATACCATTTAAATACTACATATTCTTACATTTGTTTATATTATCACTTCAATACTGTCAAAGGGGCCTGTTACAACGAATGAATAGTTCGAAGTGCGGCAGCCTTTTTTTGTTTAAATAAAAATAGAAACATGCGGGTTCCGAAGAATCCACATGTTGTATAATTTAGTTATGTAAACAACAAAATCCAATCTTTCATGTACATAGGTTTTTGCCTTACTGTTTGGAGTTCCGCATGATCCGGATACATGTTTCTCTAAGTAATTCTTTGCTATACTGACATCGTGTCGAGAGATAATCATTGATGTTTTAATGGGAGAATTAAAGATGGCGCGTAGATTATTGAGCGAGATGCATCCAATTTTATATTTTTTATCGGTTTGGTCTCGAAGATTAGTAAAATACATAAAGTGGCGTTTTGAACATAAAAGTTTTGCTTATTTACAAACAGCTGAAATATTACCTTACAGAGTTAAGAAGCATCAGTCAGTACTAATAAGGAAGCTTGGCGACACGGATATGCAGTTGCAATATAACAAGGTAAATAATCTTGCTATAGCGATAAAGCAAATTGATGGTATTCTCATAAAGCCTGGGGAAACTTTTTCATTTTGCAAATTAGTAGGATTGACCACTAAAAAGAAGGGATATTTACCTGGTATACTATTGTCTTGTGGGGAAGCGAAGCCGGGTATTGGCGGGGGAATCTGTCAAATAGCCAATTTAATCCATTGGCTGGTTATACACAGTCCTTTAATTGTTACAGAGCGGTACCATCATAGTTTCGATCCATTTCCAGATGACAGACGGGTATTGCCCTTTGGAAGTGGCGCAACAGTTTTTTACAACTATATAGACTATCAGTTCATGAACAGTACCTCGTATACTTTCCAACTCAGACTATGGCTCTCAGATAAATGTTTAGAAGGAGAATTAAGAGTCGATCAGAATTTGGATTTTGCCTATCATGTTTTTGAAAAGAACCATCAGTTTCTTAAGGTTGGAGAGAAATACTACCGAAAAAATGAAATATGGAGAAACAAGATAATCAGAAGGAAAAGTGGAGAAATACTTGAGACTGAATTAGTAACCCAGAATTTCGCAGAGGTCAAATATGTACCGGAGAATTTTAAAGAGTTTACTGAAGAAAGGCCTGAGGAACACAACCTTACATAACATCATATTCCCATAATACAGGAATATAAAATGTACTCAAGTACATCTACTCTTTCGTACCGGATGAATTTCTCCTTAAGGTATCTTGAAAAAGTGGTTGGTGAAATTATCTCTCCAAACTAAGTCAGGGCTTCCTTTGCATCCTTGGTGATCCAGTTTGGTTTCATCACATACGGCAATCTCCCGGATAATCAGCCCTTTTGGCAACAGGAGCGGAAATAAATTCCGCTCCCCATATAGCTTGTTTTTCTTCTTTACTTAATATATTTAGCTGACAATTCTTTAAATACCGGGGTCCCTGACTGCTTCATTAAATCAAAAAAGACAGTTTCCGTATTGGTGATCACGGCGCCCATATCATGCATCAAAGCTAAAGCATTCCGGTAATTATGCTTGGTCCGGGAAGAAACGGCATCCCCAACCAGAAAGACTTGATAGCCCAGTTCCAATAAACTACGTACTGTTTGTAAAACACAGACATGTGTCTCCATGCCGGTTACGATTATTTTGCGGCGGCCTAACTTTTTCAAATGCTCTGTCAGAGGTATTTCACAACAGGCGGAAAAAGTTATTTTCTCGAAACGCGGTACTCCGGCAAGGTGCTCCATAACTTCGGGAACTGTTTTGCCGAGGCCCTTGGGATACATCTCAATTAAAATAATCGGCATTTCCAGCTTTTCGGCAATTTTTATCAAGGAAACAGTTTTGGAAATTACCTGTTCGCCATGATCCATAACCGGCAGCATCCGTTCCTGGATATCAATAACCATTAACACTGAATCCTCTGTATATAAGGTGTACTTATCCATAGCTTTCCCTCCTCATAAGTTCATTCAAATTAAATCCCTAAGCGCGGCCCATCTTAACTCCTGGATTGGGGGCAACTTCCCGCCGCAAGATTGTACTTCATAAGTACATGTTTTTACCTCCCTGTATCGTAATTTTTATAGCCGCTCAAGGCAGGCTATGGATTAATTTTAGGGGCTTTATAACAACTGCCTTTTTTTTTATAATTAAATTATATAATGGGTTATTCTGCTGATAAGTTCCAATCAGAGAAAATATTAAGGTGCAATTATTTTTGTTTCGTATTTCTTAAAAAGAATTGAGGGAGTGTTATGATATTTATTGATAAAAATTCAAGCGTGCCTTTATACGGACAGATATATAATCAGATCAAGAAAGATATTATGTCCGGCGTATATCCGGTAGGCTCTGTATTAACGCCGACTCGCGTGCTAGCGAAAGAACTGTGTTTAAGCAGAAATACGGTTGAAAATGCGTACAATAATCTAGTCCTTGAAGGCTATGTTTACAGCAAGCAGGGAGCGGGATATATTGTCGAGGATATTTACAAATATCAGCTTAGTCCTCCGAAAGTTAAAAAAACCGAGAAATATCACTGGTATGTTTCCGAAAGGCCTTTTAAGGAAAAAGCAGCCGGCCAGCCTAAAATTCTTTATGATTTTAAATATGAGAATCTGCCGATTGATTTATTCCCCTTTTCCTTATGGAGAAAATATACGTCCAGCGCCTTGCTGGGGATTGATGTCAATAAGCTCACTTCCTACAATGAACAAGAGGGAGAACCGGATCTTCGAAAGGAGCTCCGGAAATATCTGCATAGACAACGAGGGGTAAATTGCACCGTCGATCAAATCGTAATTTGTTGTGGGATTCAGGATTCAATTGATAGAATCTGTTATCTATTGCCTAAGGAATATCGCAGTTTAGGATTTGATGAACCGGGACATCAGGTTATCCGGGAAGTATTCGAAAGAAATAATTATAATATCACTTCATTACCAGTTTACCCCGAATATGACTATTTTGATGTACTGGATCAGTCTGATGTACGGATTGTTTTTACAACGCCATCCCATCAGTTCCCGGTTGGTTATCATATGTCGATTACGGAACGTCTGCGGCTTCTCAGCTGGGCGGAGAAAAATAATGGCATTATCATAGAAGATGATTATGACAGTGAATTTCGTTATCGGTCGCAGCCGATACCTTCGATTCAGTCCATCGATAATTCAGGTTCCGTCATCTATATAGGAACCTTTTCCAAGGTCTTTGCTCCGGGTTTGAGGTTGAGCTATATGGTACTTCCCGAGTTTTTGGCGCCATATTATAAAAACGCATTTGCTAATCAATATACCAAGATACCATGGCTTAATCAAAAGGTTATGGCCTTATATATGCAAAATGGCCACTTTGAGCGGCATATCCGAAAATGCTGTAATATTTACCGGGAAAAATATGAGTGCATCATGCATTCAATCCAAATTATCTTAAAAGACAGGGTGCAGATAATTGGAAGCGATGCCGGATTTCATATATTATTATGGGTACCGGAGGCGAAAAGTGAGGAATGGCTAATTACAAGGGCGGCAGAAAAAGGAGTCAAGGTGTATCCAACAAATCACTATTGGCTGAAGGGTGAAAAAAATCCGGGCAATACGCTTTTGATCGGATTCGCAAACCTGCATAACGATCAAATCGTCAAGGGAATCCACCTATTAAATGAAGCATGGTTTAATGGAGATAGGTGAGAGCCTGCTTTTTTAGCCCTGAGCTTTTATTTAGAAAATATTCCCAGACTTTTAGCGATGAATTTGCTTAGCAAGAACCCCGCCGGCAATATTATTAAGGCATATAACCACTGCCGCGTTTGCATGAGCACAATCAGCGCCAGGATTATCTCTCCCGGCAAGGCCATAAGAAACAAAGCCCGGCCGGCGGCATTTAGTTTAATCTCAGGACGCAGAGGAAACATTGAAACAAATGGAGCATTAAGCGCTTCCAGCCAAAACGGTTTAACCGCCGCTGTTAAGAAGAGAAGAGATACACACCACAAGAACCATTTCCACCCAGGGGGGCAAGCAGAAAGCATTAAAATATAAGCGCCGACTAGCAGAAAATAAAACCTAAGATTAGCGCTGTGCCGCAGTGTGGCTTTGAGGCATATTTCCACCAAACTGTTTTCAGGGTTATGCTGCTTGAAAATAAGATTAGAGTTTCGGAATAACCAGGGCCGGGTTTTCAAAGTGGTTGTATTTTTTGTGTATGTTCCGGCATACTTTAATAAAACATTAGTAAACTTCAGTTTTGAAGCCTGTCGCCTGGAAATATCCTCCAGGAATGTGCCGGTAATAGTCATCCGTCTATTAATAAGCCAAATTAAGGTGATAAACAGCAACAAAAATGTCAGCCCAAAAAATATTGACTGCTTAAGGAGTAAAGATACTGTCTGACGGAAAAAGACCCCGCTAAGAAAAAAGAAAATCGTTTTATAAAGAACCAGCAACCAGCCTTGAAAGCGCAATTCCAATAATTGTTTTAGGATTCCTATGGCAGCTTTTAAGAAAAAGATGATGACGATAAACCAGATAAATAAGTACAAAGTAAAATTATAGTGCAGCAAGAGAAAGGGCGCTAATACCAGCGAAATTAGGAACGAAACCAAAAAATTATAAACAATATAATAGATGATACTATACTTGATTAACCCCTTGAGCCAAACCTTACGCTGAAAAAGAAAGATTTGATCGGCATCTTCAAAAAATATCTGGAAAGTTCCGGACCAGGCAAAAACTAAAATTATCACTAAAAAGGCATTGAGCGGAATAAAGTTCAATTCTATCGGAATTTGCTTCCACCAGCTTAAATAAGTTTCGATAAAGATTGCGGAAAAAGGGATGATAATATAGAGGGCGACAATCCAATCGACGACAGTTTTCCAGACTGAATACTGGTATTTCCAACCGGAGACCAGGCGCTGCCAAAAAAGTTTCTTGATGGTAATCATAGAGTTTTCTCCAAGAGCTTATTGAAACAAGCAAAGAGTGAACCATTTATTAGGTGACTCTGTTCCCTGATTTCCTGAAGGTTACCTTTAGCCAGGATTGTGCCCTCGTTTATTAAGACAAAGGAACTGCAAATCTTCTCTGCCGTATCCAAGGAGTGTGTCGACATCAATACCCCGGCCCCTTCGTACCTGGCCTGTTGGATTAAAGAAAGGAAATCTTTAATACCGAGGGGGTCCAAACCTATAAATGGCTCATCAATTATATAAAGTGACGGTTTCAGCAGAAAGCCCAGAATCAGCATCACTTTTTGCTGCATCCCTTTAGAAAATGTTGTTGGGAAATTGTGTCTTACATCTGCCAGGCGAAACAATTTGAGCAGCTCCTCAGTTCTATTGAGAAATTGAAGCCGGTCAATTTCATAGACAGAAGAAGCAAACTCAAGGTGTTCCCATAAAGTCAATCTTTCGTACAAGATAGGCTGTTCGGGTATATAGGAATAATTCCGGTCCAAACCGCCGAATTCAACATTGCCGTCAAGTACGGGAAGCAAACCAATTATGGCTTTTATGATGGTGCTCTTGCCCGCGCCATTAGGGCCAATTAAACCAACCAATTCTCCGGAAGCAACCTTTAAGTCTACATTTTTAATAACAGTCTTATTTCCGGGATATCCCGCCGTTTTGATGTTAACCTTTATTATAGCCAAGCTATCATCACTTTCTGATAATTAGTTAGACAGGCAATCAGAACCATTTACAATAATTATAACATGTCTGAATAAATCTAAAACCCCGCCTGCGGATAACAAGTTTCCGGATAATCAGCGGCAGATCCGGCAGGAGTTATTTAGCAACGGTTATTCTGAAAATGATTGGGCGGTAAAACTTAAAATAAGGCATTAAGCGGCAAATAAGCCCAAGAGAAAGGCGCTTAACAATCTGAGAAAACTTATTGGATGCGGTAATCGATTTTTTATTGGCTATGCCTAAAGGCGGATATAGATCTTCCGGCGATGGAGAAAGCCCATAACCGCCAGCCAAACCAACACGTAAAAAATAGAGAAATATAAAGAATCCAAGCCATGCGCCCAGGGTGTTATGAGCAGTTTAGTCAGCCATACTTTAAAAAACGCCGTTTGGCCGGAAAGGGAATCATGTACAGGAACCAGCCACAATGACTTACGGATTAGTTCTGAAGTAAAGTAGACGAAAATGGCGCTGGACCCTATGGCTTTTAAGGGTTTAAAGAGTTTGCCGCTTTTCATTCTGTCCGTAAGCAGGTAGAAGAAAGCCAGGAGCAAAATACCGAGGCCGGATGTCAACAGGACGTAAGAGCTTGACCAGAGGTTTTTGTTATAAGGAAAGACCGGATTAAACAGCTTTGCGGCCACTAACAGCAAAACCCCGCCGCTTATGAAGGCAGTCATTTTCAGGGTCCATTTCTTGCTGTTCAGCAGGACCATCCCTGCCAAAACGCCTATAATGCCTGAACCGACAGCCGGCAGCGTGCTGAGAATCCCCTCTGGATCCCAGTCAGGTTTATATAAATGCCCCGGCAGGAATTTCAAATCAATATACTGGGCAAGATTACCCTGAAGTTCCATAACTCCCCTTGCGGCTCCCGGCGTTTGAACATATTTCAGTAAAAAATAATACAAAAATAAGATTAGCGCCGATATTAGAAGTTGAACGCTGATCCGCGCCGCTTCTTTTTTAAAGATATAATTGCACAGCAGATAAAGAAGGGCGGAAAATAAATAAACTACGGCAATCCGCTGCAGGACGCCGGGAATCCTGATCGTAGTCAGATCAAAAAGCGGGAATCCGTTCAAAAATAAACCAAGCAAAAAAATCTCACTGCTGCGGACAACAATGTGGATGATTAGGGCCGTTTTGCTTGTACCTTTTGCCAACCTGTTATTAATAGAAACCGGTACCACAACCCCCATGATAAATATAAAAAATGGGAACACCAGGTCCGCCACTGTAACCCCGTTCCAGGAAGCATGCGCCAATTGCCCGGGAATATTTTCAGGGTTCCCCGGATTATTCACCAGCAGCATAAGGGCTATGGTCAGCCCTCTGAAGATATCGATGCACTCCAACCGGGGTGAGCTTGCGTTATTTGCGTCATTGGCCTTATTTTCAAGCGTCATTTTTTACCTCCCGGATTGTAAATTTGGATTTGAGGGGGGCGTTAAGTGTTATCAATTTTCCGTCACGGCTTAAAACAATTGATCGTCAGCGGGAATAAGATAAGGGTCTTCGGTCGGGTAAAGTCTGCAGGCTCATTCAGCGGAATGTATGAAGGTTTTGAAGTAGAAGCCGGCTCCGGGGTTTCTTTTAAAATTAAAATAAAATCTGAAGTTTCCACCGGTTGTTTCTGGGAGGAAGCGGTAGCCAATGCTGAAGCGGTAGCCAATGCTGCTCCTGTTCCGCTGGTAGATGTCGGCGCTTGTTAATAATATTTTAATTCATTGTCAGAGTTAATAAAAAAGAGAATTGAAACCTAAAAATAAATTAGAGGATTTATATAATGCAATTTGTAATGCAATAAAAGAAATTAGCTGTAAAAATGCATAACAAAATATAAAAATAACTGTTTGCACCGAACAAGGGGCGAACAGTTAAAATGCGCATAATTAAAACTTTAGAACAAATAAAAAGTTAACGGGGTCTTTAATTTAGCAGAAAGAAGGGCACCCACCTTCTTTTCTGGATTAACTATTGATGATAATATCTTGCGGTCTGAAAAATTCACAACCTAATTTTCTGAAGTCCTTAGCGTTCCATGTTAAGCTTGGAAACTTCAGGTTTTTTGACTTCTCTGCCAAGTAGACGTCTACTAAATCCACATTTACCTCACGGAAACGAGCTATAACACGCTGCATTAGACTATCTTCTTCGAGTTCAACTCCATCTGATTCAATAAAGTCCTCAAATACTTGGACAATTACTTCTTTTTTAAATCCATATACACTATGCAGGACCCAGTAAGTTTCAATTAAGACGAGTGAAAGGATATAAAATGTAGTGCCTCCATGCTCAATGAGCCGAACCAATTGTTCAATTTGAGTATCATCGTTTTTTACAAATAAACGAATCAGGATGTTGGAATCTGCTAACATCGCCTTATTCACTTTGTGACTCCTGCAAACTCCTGCCAATTGCTTTTGCCCGTTCTATTTTAGCTAACTCTATGGCTTCATCTACATCTATGTTGTCTTCTGACTTTAAAGCTCCCATAACCCCTCTAATTGACTTTTTAGTTTTAGGCAGCACTTCAATAACTCTCTCATTTTCATCTAAAATAAAAGCTAATCTGTCTCCTTCATTAATATTTAAAAGAGTTCTCAATTCAACGGGTATCGTTAACTGTCCTTTGCTTGTTAACTTACCGGAGAGAAGTTGTTTTGCCATAATAATCTCCTTGCCGAAAGTATTACCTTTATTATAAGTAATACTTTTTCGGAAGTCAAGTTTTACCAATTGGCAGCACTGGTAACTTGCAGAGGTGATAATTGTCTTTGCAAATTTTGCTTAGCTGCCTTACCA
>DATMXV010000108.1:0-6574 GCA_035561335.1 Desulfitobacteriaceae bacterium | reverse complement strand
ACAGTAAACTTTATGAAAAAATTAGTAATAATAATAGATGTCTTAAGGGCTACCAGCACCATGGTTACAGCATTGGCTAATGGTTGTAAGGCAATTGTTCCCGTCCTTACTCCTGAGGAAGCAAAGGAAAAATGTTTATTGTTTCCCGGGGCTCTGCTGGGCGGGGAACGCCAGGCCCAGCGTCTCGCGGGTTTTGATTTTGGGAATTCCCCTTTTGATTATGTACCGGAGAAAGTAGGCGGCAAGAGGATAATCATGACGACAACTAACGGTACCCGGACAATTATGGCTTGCAGGGAAGCGCCCTTCAAATGTATGGCTTCTTTTCTCAATTTACATAGTGTCGCCCGGGCGGTTCAGAAAAAATTCACCGGTAATGAAGAGCTGGAAGGTCTCGTTATCTTATGTGCCGGAACGAATGACCGTTTTGATTTGCCTGATACCCTCTGTGCCGGGATGCTGGTAGATGCTTTGGGGCCTGATTGCGAGCTTAATGATTTAGGGATTGCTGCCGGGATGTTATACAAAAGCAGTGAAAATTGTCTTGTGGAAACAATTCTGGATTCGAATCATGGTCAAAGGCTGATTTCTTTAGGGTTTGAAGATGATGTTATCTATTGTGCAACTTCAAACATTTTGCCGATTGTCCCGGTTTTGATCGGGGATGAGATTATCTGGCTGACTGAAGAAACGGCCTGGTAAGTAATAACAAAATAGCGGTTTGGAAAGGAAAACTATAAAATATTACAGTTAAAGAATGGAGGACAAGAATGGATACTAAAAGAATAATTGAAATGATTCCGAAGCAACCCCAGAAAACCGGGCGTATCGCCGTCCTTGTTATCATACTGATTATCCTTATTGCTTTAGCCGGCAGTTCTTTTACGATTGTGCAAGCAGGCCAGCGGGGAATAGTATTACAGTTAGGGGCTGTGAAACCGGTAGTATTAACTGAAGGCTTTCATTTTAAAATCCCCTTTATTCAACAAATCCTGCCTATAGATGTCCGGGTCCAAAAAGCGCAAACAGATCAAACTGCCGCATCCAAGGATTTACAAGTAGTTACCACGACTGTAGCTGTCAACTTCCACCTCCATCCGGAACAGGTCAATAAACTGTATCAGGGGGTAGGGCTGGCTTTTAAAGAAAGAATTGTTGATCCTGCAGTCAGCGAAGCTCTTAAAGCTGTTACCGCTCAGTATACCGCAGAAGAGTTGATTTCCAAACGTTCTGAAGTCAGCGTAAAAGTTAAAGACGTTTTATCTACTAAGCTTGCTACTTATTTTATGACCCTTGATGAGATAAATATCACTGAATTTAAATTCAGTACAGAGTTTAACAACGCAATTGAACAGAAGCAAATTGCGGAACAACAAGCCTTAAAGGCAAAATTGGATTTGCAGAGAATTGAAATTGAAGCCAAACAAAAAATAGAATCAGCCAAAGCAGAAGCAGAATCTTTAAGATTACAAAAACAAGAGGTTACTCCGGAGTTAGTTGAATTAAGAAAAATTGAAGCGCAAATTGAAGCAATTAAGAAATGGGACGGGAAATTGCCTAATGTCACAGGAGGGGCAGTTCCCTTTGTCGATGTTAATAATATCAATTAGAATTCCCTATTTTGCTCTTTTCGGAAACTCTAATCTAATAAGGTTTGGCCGGAAAAAAATAAGACAAGAGGATGGCATAATCCATAATGCTGTCCTCTTGTTTTATTAAATCAACATTATTATTGAAGATGTTCAGACTTTCGGTAATTTTACCATAGCGGCATTTAAAGTTTCCTGAGGTAAACTGAAGTCTTGGATTTGGCCGGCTAAGTAATTGTCATAGGCTGTCATATCAAAGTGTCCGTGACCGCTTAAACCGAAGAGAATTGTTTTGCTTTCGCCGCTTTCTTTGCAGACCAGGGCTTCATCAATTGCTCCTTTAATGGCATGTGAAGATTCCGGGGCAGGAACGATTCCTTCAGCCCGGGCGAAGGTCAACGCCGCTTCAAAGATCCCTTTTTGGTTAACTGCTCTAGCTTCAATCAGGCCGTCATGCAGTAACTGGGATACCAGGGGCGAGTCGCCATGATAGCGTAAACCGCCGGCATGGATGCCCGCCGGCATAAAGTCTTTGCCCAGTGTATACATTGATAACAGAGGAGTCATTCCGGAAACATCGCCGAAATCATAGGCAAACGTGCCCCTGGTTAAGGTGGGGCATGCTTCCGGCTCGATTGCCAGGACTCTTACTTTATGGCCTTTAGTCAGATTGTCATAAACAAAGGGGAAGCCGATTCCGGCGAAATTACTGCCGCCGCCGCAACAGGCGATGACGATATCGGGATAAGTGTCAGCTTTAGCCAGTTGAGCCTTGGCTTCCAACCCGATCACACTTTGGTGGATCATAACGTGGTTCAGGACACTGCCCAAAGAGTAATTGGTATCGGCGCGGCCGGCGGCTTCTTCAACTGCTTCGCTGATCGCCATCCCCAGGCTGCCCGGGGAATCGGGGTACTGAGCCAGGAATTGCCGGCCGGAGTTGGTGTTGTCACTGGGGCTGGCAAATACTTCAGCGCCATAGATTTGCATCAAGGAACGGCGATAGGGTTTTTGATGATAACTGACCTTAACCATATACACAGTACATTCCAGACCGAAAAAACTGCAGGCCATAGAAAGGGCGCTGCCCCACTGGCCGGCTCCTGTTTCGGTTGTGAGCCTTTTAATGCCTGCCTTTTTATTGTAATAGACTTGGGGAATTGCTGTATTAAGCTTGTGACTGCCGGCAGGGCTTACTCCTTCGTATTTATAGAAAATTTTGGCGGGAGTACCTAAGGCTTTCTCCAGTCTGTGGGCCCGGAATACCGGTGATGGGCGCCATAGTTTATATAGTTCCCGGACTTCTTCAGGAATTTCCAGGAAGCGGTCCTGGGAAACCTCTTGCATAATTAAATCCATGGGGAATATCGGGGTTAAATCAGGAGGCCCGGCCGGCTGTAAGGTCTGCGGATTCAGGGGAGGTTTGGGTAAGTTTGGCATATCAGCCATAATGTTGTACCAATGAGTGGGGATTTCCTTTTCACTAAGATATATTTTGGTCTCGCTCATCTCGCTTATACACTCTCCTACCTTAACTAAATTAAAAATTATTATATAATTCGCGGATTTATGATTAAAATCCTTCATAAAATGACCCGAACATCGCATTTTCTGATATTTTGCTTACTTTTAGCAGAACTATACACTTTTTAAATTGGTACTAAATAATTGTTAAGCGGGGAAAAATGAATTTGAACTAATTATGTGAGGTGACAGCTTTGGCTGATTCTGAGAAGAGGTCAACCCTGGAAAAGGATATGAATACAGATCAGGAATTTGCTGAATACCTGACACCTGAGGACTGGCCGCGGTTTAAAAAAAGGATCGCTGTTTTGTCCCAGATTCTGGAGAAGATGAGATTGGCGGACTATATCGCTTACTTAAACCGGCCGGGAAGATTATTGTTGATTAATTTTGCCGTAGGGATGGTGCGCGGTTTAGGTGCTGCCATCGGTGCTACAGTCCTGGCGGGTCTGATAATTATGCTTTTAAAATGGCTGGGTTTGCTTAACTTACCGCTGATCGGCAATATTATTGCGGAATTAGTCAGAATTGTTAATTCCCGAATCGGAGGTTAGGGGGAATTCAGTAATAATTTAAGAAGGAGAAGAGTTATGACTGCAGATAAAAATGAACGTTATAAGGAAATCATAGGTTCCCTTCGGCAGGAAAAGCAGGATTCATTGGAATTATCTTCGGAATTATTAAAGGATGACATGCGGGAATCTTTTTCCGAATTATCTTTGATAGATAATCACCCGGCAGATATCGGTACGGAAGTCTATGAGCGGGAAAGGGACGCAGCCGAGCGCGACCGGCTTAAAAGCAAAATCAAGGCGATTGATTCTGCTTTGGCCCGGTGGGAGAAAGGCGAATATGGTATTTGCGAACATTGCGGCGGAGAAATTCCCAGAGAGAGATTAGAGGCCTTACCCTATACAACAGTTTGCCTGAATTGCAGTAAAGCCGAAGAAAGCGAGGAGCAGCATTCTTTTTATCATGAACCCGTGGAGAACGAAATTTTTAAGTATCCCTTTGCCCGCAATTTTGGCGGCCCTGAAAATGACGGCGGATTTGACAACGAGGACTCCTGGGAGGCAGTGGCCCGCTACGGGACATCTGAAACCCTGCAGGATTTGGGGACTAATAAAGATCTGAGCGATCCTGACAATTTTTATAAAGAGCCATCTTGATTCTGAGAAACCAATAACCGGACCGGACTGTCTGTTTGCTCTGCCTGCCTTCTTTATGTTAAGATTACAGAAACTTCATAACTGTAGGTTCGGCACTATTGCACGTTCGCAAACGCTACATTTGCTATTCACTTGACTCTAAAACTACACGCCAAAACCCAAAAGCATTACTGCAAGTGCGCCGCTGTTTATGCCGTCACGCCACTTTGCCATCCATGGCAGTGGCTAATCAGAACATCCATGTTCAAGTCATGGCACATCCGGGGCCTTCGTCTACTTTGAATTAAGCAAATTCCGCTTAATGCTCTCTCTGCAATAGTTGCTTAATACTTTTTGTAGTGAAATCAAAACTGGATTAAGTAAAAACAGACAGGGGGTTACCTGTTGTTAGTTTGGTTAACAATGGCAGGAATTTTAGTTATTGACAGGCTGATCAAAATTGCGGTAATGGATAATTTCGTTCTCCACGAAACCAAGGAAGTCATACCCCAGATATTCCACCTGACCCTGGTTTTGAATCCGGGGGCGGCTTTTGGCTTAATGGCCGGATGGACCTGGATTTTTATCATCACAGCGCTCCTGGTTTTGTTTGGAATAATTTATGTCCAGTTGCGGTTTGGGATCAGGAATAAATTAATTCGTTTAGCGCTGGGAATGATCGGCGGCGGGGCCTTAGGTAATCTGCTTGACCGCATATTTTCCGGCAAGGTTATTGATTACTTTGATTTTCGCCTTTGGCCTTTTGTCTTTAATTTTGCCGACAGCATGATTGTGCTTGGCACGGTCCTCTTATTGATTTGTTTTTACCGTAAGGAGCAGAAAACAGGTGAGAAAACATGATGAAAAAACCTGACAGGGCTTCTGCCGGAGCGCGGCCAAAAGATGGGGAAAGGCAGCAAAGCGAAATTCAGCAGACTTTTAGTGAACAGAGGGACTTGGAACTCGGAACCGGGATAAGAATTGATGTCGGGATCAGCGGGGCCCTTGATAAAAGCCGGACTTTTGTCCAAAATCTGATTGATCACGGGCATGTTTCAGTTAATGGCGAAATTGTCAAAGCCAATTACAAGATCCGGGCGGGGGATAAGGTTCGGGTCAGGATACCTGAACCCCGTTTGCTGGAGGTACTGCCGGATAATATTCCTCTGGATATCGTGTACGAAGATGAAGATCTTCTGGTTGTTAATAAAGCCCGGGGTATGGTTGTGCATCCTGCGCCCGGGGCCTGGACCGGGACACTGGTCAATGCCTTAATGGATCACTGTGTCAATCTTTCAGGAATCAACGGGGTTCTCCGTCCGGGGATTGTGCATCGCATTGACAAAGATACTTCAGGTCTTTTGGTTGTTGCCAAAAATGATTTTGTCCACGGTAATTTGGCGGCCCAGCTTAAAGACCATGCAACAGCCCGTAAATACCTGGTGATTGTTCATGGTGTTATTACCGAACCCGGCGGGACAATTAACGCGCCGCTCGGACGTAACCCGGCAGAACGCAAACAGATGGCTGTTACCGTCCGGAATTCCAAACAGGCAGTTACCCATTATACAGTCCTCGAGAAATTCAGGGAATTTACTTACTTGGAAGCACGTCTGGAAACCGGCCGCACCCATCAGATCCGGGTTCATATGGCCTATATCAAACACCCTGTATTAGGAGACCCCTTATATGGCCCTAAACGAAACAGTTTCAACCTCAGCGGGCAAATGCTGCATGCGGCGGAATTGGGCTTTGTCCATCCGCGCAGCGGTAAGTGGCTGCAATTTACCGCGCCCTTGCCTGAAGAGTTTCAGGAAGTTTTAGGCAAATTAAGACAATGAACCGGAATGCTGTTCCCTGAAAAAAACTGATTGGTAAAAATTTAGTTTATTGACAAGACAAAAGGCAGTAAATATAATAAACTCAGAATTAATTCCATATATTGCGAACAATGACGTTCATCTATAAGACACATGTTTATGGCGATGTCAATTATTGATGAGCTTTTTTTTCGAACAGGATATCGGGAGAAGGAGGGAGAGCTCAGAATACCTTTTGGTTGCGCTGTTTTCAGAATCTTTTCCAATGAAGGTAAAAACATGAGTAGAAGTGATAATTAAATAAAGTAACCATGCTTATGCCTGCCTGTTTATGGTTGTGACAAATTGAAATTTAATTTCGGGAGAAGGTTTATTATGGGAAAAGCAACTCAAGTTCTCAGGGACGACCATGAAGTTATTCTAAATGTCTTAGGAATTTTAGATAGAATGATTTTAATGAATTCAAAAGAGGATTTAGTTTTACTTCAATATT
>DATMXV010000107.1:0-4490 GCA_035561335.1 Desulfitobacteriaceae bacterium | reverse complement strand
AGACGGAAAAAATTATGCTCGGTTGACAAAGCCAATGTCCTGGAATCATCCCGTTTTTGGCGGGAAGTGACCTTGGATGTAGCCAAGGAATTCCCGGATGTTGAGCTTACGCATATGTATGTGGATAATGCCGCTATGCAGCTTGTCCGTTATCCGGAACAATTTGATGTAATAGTAACGGAAAATATGTTCGGTGATATCCTTACGGATTTAGCATCTATGCTTGGAGGCTCCATCGGGATGTTGGCTTCGGCCAGTTTGAATGGGCTGAAGGGCCTCTATGAGCCGGCCCATGGTTCGGCGCCGGATATTGCCGGCAAGAATTTGGCTAATCCTTTAGCGACTATTCTTTCTGCCGCTTTAATGCTGCGCAGTACCTTTGGTTTGGAGGATAAGGCTCGGTTAATTGAGCGGGCGGTGGAGACGGTTCTGGATCAGGGATTAAGGACCGCGGATTTGGCAAAACCCGGAGAGCGGATTCTGAGCACAAGTGAAATGGGAGACTCTGTCCTGGCGGCCTTGGGAAAATAGCCTTAGGAAAATAACCGGCGATAATTTAAAAAGACTTCTTTTATCCTTTTAGGGATGGAGGGAGTCTTTTTCCTATTCCATATTTAACAGGTTAACAATATTTACTTCACGAACCTTCAGGACATGTTATAATAAAGCTTAGTATTAAAGAAGGGGAGTATTCAGGTTGAACGGAGAAATCCGCCGAATTGTCTTGAAAATTGGCAGCACTAGTCTGAATCAGCCGGCGGGCGGTCTTGATGAAGCTGCTATTGCCAAAATTGTCGGGATTATTGCCGACTTGCACGCTCAAGGAATAGAATGCGTCCTGGTAAGTTCCGGAGCGGTTGCCGCAGGCATGGGCCAATTACAGCTCCAATCCAGACCGCGCGGTATTTCCGCCAAGCAAGCCCTGGCAGCGGTGGGACAAGGTTTGTTAATCGGTAAGTATGCCCAATGCTTCAGCAGGCATAATTTGATTTCCGCCCAGATTCTTTTAACGCGTTCAGATCTGGCCGATCCCTTACGCTATCGTAATGTCCGCAATACCATCGAAACTCTTTTGCGCTTGAAAGCGATTCCGGTTATTAATGAAAATGACTCTGTTGCCGTGGAAGAGCTTGTGGAAGAGCTTTGCTTTGGTGATAATGACCGTTTATCTGCCTTGGTTGCCGGTTTGGTCCATGCCGATCTTTTAATCATCCTGACTGATGTCGACGGTCTTTATACTGCCAATCCTAAAGCTGATCCCTCTGCCCGCTTAATCAAAGAAGTTAAAGATATTGCCAAAGTTAAAGCAGTTGCCGGAGGGGCCGGCAGTATAATGGGAACCGGGGGGATGGCTACAAAATTGCAGGCTGCCCGGATTGCGACCCGCTTTGGGATCGGAATGATGCTCCTGAATTCTGCGCGGATGGAAGAAATGCTGCAGATTCCCCAAGGGCTCCGGCCTTACGGAACATATTTTGTTCCTAAGAAGCGTCGTTTAGCGGGGAGAAAAGGTTGGATTGCTTATGCCGGTTTATCTGAAGGAACTATTATAATTGATGACGGAGCAGTGAGAGCTTTGGTTAATGAAGGCAAAAGTTTATTGTCCAAAGGAGTAATAGAGGTTAAGGGTTCGTGGGAAAGAAAAGAACTTGTTTGTATCACTAATGCCAGGGGACAGGAAATTGCCCGGGGCCTGGCAGAGCTTAATAGCGGGGAACTACAGGAGGTGCTCGGGAAACATTCCAAAGAAATGCTGGAATTAATTCCGGGTTTAGAGGGAGAAGAAGTAGTTCACCGGGACAATATGACCCTGATCTGTGATCCCGACCTGACTGTGGCTGGGGATGCCAAATGAGAAAATACCTCAAGACTTGCCGGAAACCGGGTTTTTTAGATATAATTAATAGATGATTCTGGTGTAATAAGTATTAAGCAGCTATTGCGGAGAGAGCATTTAGCGGAATTTGCGTTAATGAACGCAGACGATAAAACGTTAAGCACGCCAATGACTTGTCCATGGATGGACTGATGCAGCTTTGCCAAGGATGGCATAAAAAGCTGCGTTCATTAATGTATTACCCAAAAGTTTTGGCGTGTAGTTTTAGCGTCAAGTGAATAGCAAATGCAGCGTTTGCGAACGGGCAATAGTGCTGGACCTATAGTATATATTTTTTTGGGGTGAATGGAGGATACTCATGGATATAGATCACGAATTGATTATCTTAGGCCAAAGGGCTAAACAAGCGGCCAGAAAATTAGCTTCCCTGGGTACTGCCGAAAAAAATCTGGCCTTAACCGCGATGGCGGAAGCCCTGTTGCTTCATGAAAAAGAGATTTTAGAGGCTAATGCCCTTGATGTTGCAAGAGCAGTTGCCAAAGGGTTAAAAACAAGTTTGGTTAACCGCTTAAGCTTAACTCCGCAAGGAATTAAGGAAATCAGTGAAGCCCTGCGGGAGGTTGTAAATTTACCTGATCCGACAGGTGAAGGAGAGTTCTGGACCAGGCCTAACGGCTTGAGAATCCAGCGGATGCGTGTGCCCTTGGGTGTGGTGGCGATGATTTATGAGGCCCGGCCGAATGTTACTGTTGACGCTGCCGGACTTTGTTTGAAATCCGGAAACGCCGTTATTTTAAGGGGCGGCACGGAAGCAATTGAAAGTAATAAAGTATTAGTACAAATAATTGCAGAGGCCGCTGAAGAAAATGGCCTGCCTCAGAATGCTATTCAACTTGTCAGGCAAACTGACCGGAAATATGTGCAACAATTATTAAAAATGAATGCTTACGTTGATGTCGTTATCCCCAGGGGCGGAGAGGGCTTAATTCAAACAGTTGTCCAAAATTCAACCGTTCCGGTAATTGAAACCGGTACGGGGATTTGCCACGCTTATGTTGATCAGACCGCTGATTTTGCCAAGGCTGTACCGATAGTGATAAATTCCAAGACAGACAAACCGGGTGTTTGTAATGCCCTGGAAACCCTGCTGGTAGAGGAAACGGTTGCCGGGCAATTTCTCCCTCTGATAGGAGAAGAATTAAAAAAACACAAGGTTGAAATCAGAGGATGTCCCAGAACTTGCAGTCTTTTGCCTTATGCCCTGCCGGCTGCAGAAGAAGATTGGGCAACTGAATACCTTGATTTAATTCTCAGTGTCAAGGTAGTCAAAGATCTGGACGAGGCCCTTGATCATATCTATACTTACAGTACTAAACACTCCGAGACAATTATTACAGAAAATTATGCCAGGTCCCAACGGTTTTTAAAGGAAGTCGATGCTGCCGCCGTTTATGTAAATGCTTCGACAAGGTTTACGGATGGCGGAAGGTTTGGTTTTGGAGCCGAGATCGGGATCAGTACGCAAAAACTTCATGCCCGGGGACCTATGGGCTTAAAAGAATTGACTACGATCAAATATCTGATCTATGGAGAAGGCCAGATTGTCAGCTGATCAGAAAAAGGCTCATGGTTTTTGCGAAAAATCAGAAAGGAGCTGCTTAATGGATTCAAGCCCCAATCCGATCTCCCCGGATTCCACCCGCCCAGACACCCGCTCAAATACCCGCTCAATTGCCTGTTCAATTGCCGGATTCTGCCTGAAGTCAATCAACAAACGTTTCCTGCGCATATGTTCTGTCTTGATAGTTTTATTTGTAATATTTAATCCTTACCGGTCGGCTTATTATTCTTATCTGCTCTTGGCTGCAGCCTTCTGGGGTTTACAATATGATACTACGGATATTTTATGGAAACGCTTTTTATGGACTGGAGCCCCGTTATTACTATTCCCAATTTTAATGTGGCAATATTTTCCGCCGCTTTGGAATGAGATCGTTTATTGGCAATTGGGGACCAAAGCGCACGTTTTGGATTTAAATAATCTGTTTAAAATCCTGCCCGGCAATGACGGCAGCCTGTTCCGGATTGTCCAGACACCCTGGCTGACAGAATTTTTTCGGTGGATTTATGCCAATGGTTTCACTTTACCGGTCCTGATTCCGGTTATTCGTTCTTTTTTTGCCAGAGACTCTTTGAAAATGATTCAATATTGCCTGTCGGCACATGTTTTACAATTCTTATTGATTTTTCCTTTCTATTTAACTATAAGTGTGAAAGAAGTCTGGTATGTCCTGGGACATCCGGACGGAATGGCCCGGATGCTTTCCGCTGCGGATGCTGCCGTAGTCGTAGTAAACTGTTTTCCTTCCATGCATACTTCGGTGGCTTTTGCCATGCTTCTCCTGGCCTGGCGGGAAAAAGACCGTTTGTTCCGCTGGATTTGGTCATTATTTTGTCTGGCCGTAATCTACTCAACCCTTTATCTGGAGATTCATTGGGTTATCGACGTCTTTGCCGGGATATTACTGGCAATTGTTTCTGTGAAACTTGGTGACTGGATAATTAATCTTATTGGCAATAAGTGGGGTATAAAAGGATACTCCAAGGATAAAAATGAAGATAAATCTTTAGCTGCTTAAAATGCCCCCTTGCC
>DATMXV010000106.1:0-6456 GCA_035561335.1 Desulfitobacteriaceae bacterium | reverse complement strand
AAATAATAGGATATTTTGTAGGAATACCAGGTTTGCGTGGATATTCATCAGGAGTAGCTAAGATCTTCCTGATTTTAACAATGGAACGATGCTCCGCCCCGGCACTTAAAGAAAACTTATCAACTTTGACAGCCTTGGCGCCTAATTTAAGCAGGGCTGATTTTGCTTCAGCCAGTTCATCCTCGACCTGAGATCCTTTCATGGCGATAAAAATCCCTTTTACTTTAAGTAAAGGAACAGCATATTCAAGCAAGACAGGCAGTCTAGCTAAAGCTCTTGCAGTTACTATGTCAAATTTTGCCCGATATTGTTTGTTTCTAGCCATTTCTTCAACACGCTTATGAATTATCTCCACTTCGGGCAAACCCAACCTGAGAACTATCTCCCGCAGAAAATCAAGCCTTTTATTTAAGGAATCAACAAGATATAGCTTCAGTCCGGGCTGAACTATTTTCAAAGGGATTCCGGGGAACCCTGCCCCTGTGCCAATATCTGCCATCTTCGAGCCTTCCAGATATCGGCTTACCGCCAGGGAGTCCAGAAAATGCTTCAATATTATTTCCTGAGGGTCAACTATTCTGGTAAGGTTTATTTTCTTATTCCATTCCAAGAGTAAATCACCATACAAGCAAAATTGGGTTACCTGCTGCTCCGACAAATCTATCCCATTTATTTCCAGTGCCAAGGTCTTCAATTCCCCGGCCCATTGTTCAAACATTCTGCGTACTCCTCCGTTTCTGTTCCAAATAAACAAGCAAAACGGAGATATCCGCGGGAGTAACACCCGTTATGCGTGAGGCTTGGCCGATATTCCCGGGTTGAACCTCAGCCAGCCTTTGCCTGCCCTCGGTAGATAATCCCCGGATCAGGGAATAATCTGTTTCATCAGACAACTTTTTTTCTTCCAGTTTCCGGAATCTTGCAATTTCCTCCAGTTGTTTCTGAATATAACCGGTATACTTTATTTCTATTTCCGCCTCTTCCAGGACCTCTTGGCTATAATCATTGATCTCAGGTAAAATATCCCTGATCTTGTTCAAGGAAACTTCCGGCCTCCGGAGTAATTCCTGAACTCTTATCCCGGTTCTTAAGGGAGCAGAGTTCAGCTCCTGCAAAACCAATTGTAAGTCATCCCGTTGGGGGGAAAGGACAGTTGTCTCCCATAACTTTTTCAGTTTATTTAATTTTTTGACTTTTTCCTGGTAATACTGCCATCTTTGGTCATCAACTAAACCTATTTCCCGCCCTTTTTCAGTTAAGCGTAAATCAGCATTATCCTGGCGCAGAATTAATCTGTACTCCGCTCTGGAAGTCAAAAGCCGGTACGGTTCTTTAATCCCCTTGGTGACCAGATCATCCAGCAATACCCCCAGATATCCTTCAGAGCGCCGGATAATGAAGGAATCCAAGCCTTTTGCCCTCCGGGCAGCATTTATTCCCGCTATTAATCCCTGGGCAGCGGCTTCCTCATAACCTGATGTCCCATTAAGTTGTCCGGCTGTAAATAAACCGGGACACTTGCGGACCTCCAGCCCCGGAGACAGTTGATACGGCTTGACATAATCATATTCGATGGCATATCCGGGACGCAGCATGGTTGCTTTTTCCAGTCCGGGAATGCTCCGTAAAATCTCTATTTGCACCTCTTCCGGCATGCTTGTCGATAAACCGGCAATATAAAGCTCTTCACTTTCCCACCCTTCAGGTTCTAAAAATATTTGGTGGGAATCTCTTTGGGCAAACCGGACAACCTTATCCTCGATTGAAGGACAATAACGGGGACCGATCCCTTCAATCTCTCCACTGTACAGGGGGGCCCGATAAAGATTCTGTCTGATAATTTCATGTGTGTCCGAAGTGGTGTACCCCAGCCAGCAAGGGATTTGCCTTTCGACATTATTCTGCCAAAACCTGCTTTTTGTGGGCAGGAACGAAAATCTTCTCACTATCTTGTCTCCAGGTTGAATCATAAATTTCTTGAAATCGACATTACGTTTATGAATTCTTGGCGGGGTCCCGGTTTTAAAACGCCCGAGCTCTATCCCCATCTCTTTGAGCTCCTCAGAAAGGGTCACTGCCGCCAGCTGGCCATTAGGTCCGCCCGCATACTTTGCGGCCCCGATAATTATCTTTCCCCTTAAATAAGTACCACTTGTTAAAACAAGACTTTCACTCTCAAACCGGGCGCCGGTCCGGGTTACCACTCCACAAATTTTACCTTCCCTAGTTACCAGTTTCTCAACTAAAGCCTGCAATAAAGTCAACCCCGGTTGAGCTAAAATTGTCTTAAGCATCTGCTTGCGATAGGCATTTTTATCGGATTGAATACGCAAGGCCTGAACAGCAGGGCCCTTGCCCAGATTAAGCATTCTCGCTTGGATTGACGTTTCATCGCCGGTTACAGCCATTTGCCCGCCTAAGGCATCGATTTCCCTGACGAGATGTCCCTTTGCCGGACCCCCCAAAGAAGGGTTACACGGCATATGGGCTATGGTATCTATATTTAAAGTAATCAGAAGGGTCTCACAACCCATCCTGGCTGCCGCCAAGGCCGCCTCACAACCGGCATGTCCGGCCCCAACCACGATTACCTGGTATTTTCCTGCAAAATACTCAACTAAATCCACATTAATCCTACTTTCCAATGCAAAATCGGGAAAAAATAGTCTCTAACAAATCCTCCTGGACATTATCACCGGTCACCTCAGAAATATATTGCAGGGCTTTACGGATATCAATCGAAAGAATATCCCAGGGAAAACCATTTTCCAAAGCCTGGAAGGCCTCAGACAAAGCTTCCTGGGCTTTTTCCAAAGCATTAATTTGCCTGATATTAGATATTAAAGGCTCTGTCAGGCATTTTATGTCCCCTCTGAACACTCTGTTTTTAATTTCTTGCTCCAGGCAGTCAAAACCCTCATAATGTGTCACAGAAAAAGGGATCCAGACCTCACTGTTCAGAGGTTCTGCAAGCAACGGCTGATCTAATAAATCAATTTTATTAGCCAGGACAATAACTCTGCCGCCATAGTTCCGGATGATTCTCACTTCGTCACTTTCCAAAGGACACCCGGCTTCAACGACAAGCAGAATAAGATTGGCACTATCCAGGGCCTGCCAGGTCCTGTCTATTCCTATCTTTTCAATTGGATCATCGCTGACACGAATTCCTGCGGTATCAACAAGCTGCATCAAGATCCCGGCAAAATTAATGGATTCCCTGATCTCATCCCGCGTAGTTCCAGGAATATTGGTAACAATCGCCCGCTCTTCATCCAGCAGGGCATTGAGTAAACTTGATTTTCCGACATTCGGTTTCCCGACGATTACTGTTTGCAAGCCTTCACGCAAGATTTTGCCTGTCTTACTGCCGGCAATTAATGTCTCAAGATTTGCCAGGGCATCCTCAATATTTTTTTTCAGACTTATTCGATCAAGGTCTTCAACATCATCTTCCGGAAAATCAATCCCCGCCTCGATAAAAGCCAAAATATCTAATAATTTACGGCGCAAGCCTGATATCTTACCGGATAATTTTCCGCTAAGCTGGGCAAAGGCCAGCTCTGCGGAATTATTTGTCCGGGCGCTGATCAGGTCCACGACAGCTTCAGCCTGGATTAAATCCATTTTTCCGTTAAGGAAGGCCCGTTTTGAAAATTCCCCGGGCTGAGCCAATCTGACCCCGGCTTTCAGGCAGCTTTCCAGAATTTTCTGAGCAACCCAGGGGCCGCCGTGACAATTTATTTCACAGACATCTTCACCTGTATAAGAACCAGGCGCCAACATCCTGCCAATCAGAACCTGATCACTGATCTTATTTTTATCCTGGAATATTCCCAAATGTAAGCTAAAATTTTCTTTACTATCCCATCTCTTTGGATTATTGGGTTTAAAAAATTTTTCAATGATCTTCTTAGCATCAGGACCGCTTAGACGTAAAACATGAATACTTGCTTCGCCCATTGCTGTCGCCAAAGCAATAATTGTATCTTCCACCCTGAAATCATCTCCACAATTTACCCATTAATTATTTTACAAACCAACTTTAATCCAAAATAATGTGAAGAAAACTGGCTTATTTTCCTGATTTAGGCTTAAAATCTTAAGCTTAAAATGCCGGGCAAAATAATTATCGACAGTGTAAAAAAGAGGGGTTTTCCCCTCCCGCTTTTTTTATGAAATATCTCTGCTTCTTTTCAAAGAAATCACAACTTTCCGGTTTAGATCCTCACCTTCACTGAAAGTTAAAATCCGGATATCCTCTTGTAAAGCTGTATGAATAATCCTTCTTTCATGGGGATTCATCGGTTCCAGGACAACCCGCGCTCCGGTTCTTTTTACTTTATCGGCAAGACGCTGGGCCAAACGTATCAACGTTTCCTCCCGGCGTTGTCTGTAGCTTTCAACATCAACAATAATCCTGACTCTTTCTGATAACTTCCTGGCAACTGCAAGATTTGTAAGGTACTGTAAGGCTTCCAGGGTATCCCCCCTGCGCCCGATTAAAATTCCCAGTTCTGTCCCTGTAATATCAACATACCAATGCTCGTTTCTTTGATTAACCTGAAAATCAGCTTCAACATTCATACATCGACATATTTCTTTAATAAATTCACACGCTAAATTACCAGGATTATCTTCATAAGAAACTTTCACGCGTGCCAAACTGGTACCCAGTATTCCAAATATTCCTTTTTTTACAGGCATCTCTAAAATCTCAATTTTTACTCTATCTCTCTCAACACCTAATTCCCGCAAACCAACAGATATGGCATCATCGACTGTTTTACCGGTACTTTCGATTTCCTTCATGTTTAATTGAAACCTCCCCCTGTTCTTCCATGCTTTTATCCAGCTGCAGCCTTTTCCTTAGCTAATTTTTTATTAATATATATTTGCTGGAATATCGTAACAATATTCATAGTTACCCAATATAAAGACAATCCCGCAGGTACAGTAGAAGCAAAATAGCCAAACATAAGGGGCATAACATAAAGCATTGTTTTTTGTGTCGGATCAGTTGCCGCCATAGTACTGGAAACTTTTGTTTGTAAATAAGTAGTAGCAGCTGCTAAAACAGGTAAGATAAATAAATCATTATTAAAACTGCATTTTTGAGTCAGATCAAACCAAAGAAAATGAGCCTGAGCAGGATCTATTTTAAAACTGTACAAAGTTTTATATAGAGCCCAGAAAATCGGTAACTGAACCAGTAAAGGCAAGCAGCCGCCCAAAGGATTGGCATTATGCTGCTTATACATTTCCATAACTGCAGCATTGGCTTTATCCGGCTGATCTTTATATTTCTTCTGAATTTCTTTAATTTTCGGCTGAAGATCAGTCATCTTTCTCATAGATTTCATCTGTTTCCAAGTTAAAGGGTAAAGCAGCATCTTAATTATGATTGTGAGTAAAATTATCGCTACACCATAATAAGGAAGGCCGATTGACGAACTTAAAGCATATAACCAATTTAACAGCAATCTCATAAACTCTTCAATGGAACTCATCATCTTAAAATAAGTCCTCCTCAGATAGGATCATGCCCTCCGGGATGAAACGGCTGACATTTTAAAATCCTGATAATTGATTTACCCACACCCTTAAAAAGCCCGTATTTAACTAAAGCTTGAACAGTATACTCGGAACAAGTAGGATAAAATCTACAAGACGGTTTTTTAAAAGGTGAAATATATTTTTGATAAAAATGAATAAAAGCGATTATTCCCTTAATTATTATCTTTCTCATTTTCTATCATTCTACTTCTTTTTAAAGATTGTAATATTGATTTTTCGACGTCAGGATAAGAAGCTCCTTTTATTGTTGCCCGCGCAATACAAACTATTTGAGCACCTTCTACTATCTGTGCAAGATTCAAGCGGATTACTTCCCGCATCAGACGGCGGGCCCTATTCCTGGCAACTGCATTTCCTACCTTTTTAGAAGCGATAAAACCGATCTTTTTTTTAGTTGAACCTTTCAAGATAACTAATACCGTATACTTTCCGGGAAAACTTTTGCCTGTTTCAAAGATTCTTTTGAATTCTGATTTTTTTTTTAAGCGAAAATTCCTGGGAATCATAGTCCCTCCGTTTGGTAAGATCACAAATAATATTTTATCTCAGTTGCCCAATTATTAAACCTTTTGACCAATGCTTAGTTTAAGTATCAAAAAAGGCCACAAACTGCGGCCTTAAGCTGATAGTTTTTTTCTTCCTTTTAAGCGGCGACGCTTTAAAATATTTTGTCCGGTAGGTGTACTCATCCGACTTAAAAATCCATGAACCCGTTTATGACGCCGATTTTTCGGTTGATATGTCCTTTTCAATAACTAACCCTCCTTAAAAAACAAACAAGACACTCCTAAACGATTATACTCTAGTTATTAAAAATCTGTCAAGGTTACTCCGTTATCCGTTACTCCCACGGTTAACTGTTTATGGTTAAATTTTAGC
>DATMXV010000105.1:0-2319 GCA_035561335.1 Desulfitobacteriaceae bacterium | reverse complement strand
TCTATCAGGATTCTGGTTCCGCTCGCTCCGATGGGATGGCCTAAAGCGATCGCTCCACCGTTGACATTGGTCTTGTCGTTATCGAAACCTAATTCGCGTCCGCAGGCCAGGTATTGGACGGCAAATGCTTCGTTGGCTTCGACACGGCCCATGTCGGAAACTTTCATCCCCAGTTTGCCCAGAACCTTGCGGGTTGCCGGTACCGGTCCCAGTCCCATGACTTGCGGGTCTACGCCGCCGGAAGCCCAGCCTCTGAACTTGGCTAACGGTTGAATGCCCAGGGCCTTGGCTTTTTCAGCTGACATCAGAACTACAGCTGCTGCCGCATCATTGATTCCGGAAGCATTTCCGGCTGTTACTGTGCCGCCTTGCGGTTTAAATGCAGGTCTTAATTTGGCTAAAGCTTCTATCGTGCTGCCCTTCTTGGGGTGCTCGTCTACGGCAAACTCAATAGCCGGACCCTTCTTCTGCGGGATAACGACCGGAACGATTTGTTCTTTCATGTTGCCGGCTGCGATAGCCTTTTCAGCCCGGAGTTGACTTTGCAGGGCATAAGCATCCTGTTCTTCCCGGGTGATACCCATGCGCTCAGCAATATTCTCAGCGGTAATGCCCATGTGATAATTATTGAAAGCATCCCATAAGCCGTCATTAACCATAGCATCTACGACAACACCGTTATTCATGCGCTGGCCCCAGCGTTGAGCAGGCAGAACATAGGGGGCCGCGGACATGTTTTCCATGCCGCCGGCGACGACGATATCGGAATCGCCGGCCAGAATTGTCTGGGCGCCAAGGCTGACTGCCCGTAAACCGGAACCGCAAACCTTGTTAATAGTCATCGCTGTAACTTCAACCGGAAGACCGGCTTTGATTGATGCTTGTCTACACGTATTTTGACCCAAACCGGCCTGGACTGTATTTCCCATCAATACTTCATCAACATCGCCGCCGGCTACACCAGCCCTGGCAAGAGCTTCTTTAATAACAATTGCACCCAAATCAGCTGCGGGAACCGAAGTAAGGGAACCGTTAAATGTACCAATTGCTGTCCGTACAGCACTGACAATTACAACTTCTCTCATTAACCTTGTCCTCCCGTATTTTAGTATTAACCAGCTAGTTTTTCAGTTTGTTTTATCCTGACAATATTAATCAATCGCTTATATTGATTATTAGTCTTAAGCAACTTTATACCACTTAGCCTCTTGGATAAGCCCAGCGGCCGCCTTTGAACGGAGGAGTAGCAGCCTGCCAGTTGGTCTTGCCATGGGGATGTTTTCCGGACTTGGTGGTGTATGGAGTCAGATTTCTTTCCAGGCAATGCTCAAGGATTCTTCCCAATTCCAGAACAGCGTCGACATCAACACCGTGTTCAATGCCCATTTCTTCAAGCATGCACAGGCCGTCTTCGGTGGAACCGTTACCGGTAAGATCACTTGGGCAATAGTTTTTGCCTGTACCTTTTCCGGGAGTATGGCTTTGAATAAAGTTTGGTTGTCCGCCTAATCCGCCAATAGAGAATTCCAATTTATCTACGCCGGCCAGCAGGGCGGTGAAGTAATTAGCCATAGCCAAACCTCTGGCATCATGGAAATGTGCAAGATGAACATTTTCGTTCGGGAATCTTTCTCTGAGAGTGGTAAAGAATTCATAAACCCGGTCAGGTGCAGCTTCACCGGTGGTGTCACAAGGAGTAGCACTGTCACAGCCCATTTCCAGAGCTCTTTCGATAAATTCAATCGGTTTAAGAACCGGAACGGCGTCTACGCCTGTAAGCGGACAGCCAAATACGCAAGCCATAGCAAAGTCAGCCTTGATTCCGGCATCGTGGAGTGTTTTTACATAATCAGGGATTTGGGTCCAGTATTTTTCCTGGGTACGCGAAGCATTCGCCAGACTGTGAGTGTCGGTCATGGAGAAGGTAAAGGAAAGAACATCCGGTCCATATCCTTCTTCTTTGGTTTTTGCTGCCCGGCCCATAGCAACATCAGTCATACCGTAACATTTATATATTACGCCCGGTTTCCTTTTGATTTTCTTTAAAACTTCTTCACAATCCTTAAATTGGGGCAGATAAACCGGATGAGAAAAGTTGGATACTTCTACAACAGGAAATCCTGCCTCGGTAATCTGATTGATAAACCAGATTTTAGCCTCAGTCGGGAAAAAAATGGATTCATTTTGCAGTCCGTCTCTGGCAAATAATTCTGTTACTTCGACTTTTTTTGGTAGTGTAAGTTTAGCCACTAATTATCATCCTTTCAGCATTTAATTAAATTTAAATTGTCTTTAGGCAATTTTGACATTAACTTGATT
>DATMXV010000104.1:0-5572 GCA_035561335.1 Desulfitobacteriaceae bacterium | reverse complement strand
TGGGGTGAAGTCAAGGGAAAGGTGGAGATTTTCCAGCGATTTATGCTGGAAAATACTACCTGACCTTGACGAACATACTTTAAAAATAATGGAAAGGGGTCTTGCGACACATTTTGGAGCAAGGCCTTGATTATCCAATTTTATACTACTTGAGCCAGGTGCTCTTGGTAATAGAGTGAACGTTTGGCTAAGGGCGGATATCCATCGTTCGGTGTGTAAATTCGTTTGCGATTGTAATAGATTTCAATAAACCTAAACACTATGCTTTTGACTTTTTCCATGCTCATGGTTTCGGTTCTGATTTTGTTGATTCTTTCTTTTTTTAACGTGGCGAAAAAGGATTCCATCCTGGCGTTGTCAAAACATCTGCCGGTGCTGCTCATACTTTGCGTTGCACCATATTGGGCTAGCGTTTGACGGTAGATCCCGCTTGTATACTGACTTCCCCTGTCACTATGGAAAATCATCCCATATGCTTGATGCTTCTTGACACCGGCAGTAAAAGCTTCTACACACAGCTCTGCTTTCATATGATTTGCCATTTTTAAGCCCACGATAGCTCCGTCAAAACAATCCAATACTGCGGCTAAATAAAGTTTGCCGTCAGCTGTTGGGATTTCGGTAATGTCTCCCAGCCATTTTTGATTGGGTGATTCAGCGGAAAAGTTTTGTTTTATCAGATTTTCATTGGCTTGTGCGGCCAAATCGGCTTTAGTAATCCCTTTACTGTACTGTTTCTTCTTAAGCATGAGATGGTGTAGTTTACAGAGCTTAAGAATTATATAATAACTACTGGTATAACTTTTATAAAGTTTCAGATGGAGATAAATCCTGTGTGCTCCATAGTCAGGGTTTTCTGCACGAATTTGACGGATCTTTGCCAAAAGCTCTTTGTATTTGTCAGGCTTGGATTGCCTTTTAAACCACTTATAGTATCCGGCCACGCTAACCTGTAAGACCCTGCACATTGTTTTTATGCTGTGCTTGGTTTTCCCTTCGGTTTTGTGGAGCCATATCCAATGAAAAAGTTCTCGTGCAGCTACTTCTTTTGGCTCCTTGCGAAAAAACCTAAGGCACTTTTTAGAATATCATTGGCAGCTTCCAGTTCTTTTATTTTTTTTTCCATTGCTTTGATCTCTACTGTTTTTGGATCAATACGCTTATTTCCGCTGCCTACAAAAGCTGTTTCTCCATACCGCTTTGTGTGATTTCTCCATGTATATAGAGTTGTTACTGGAATCCCCAGCTTATCTGCGGCTGCAGTTGGACCGATTTCATAGGATAACTTGATGGCTTCTTCTTTGAAGTCTTTGTCATACTCTCGCATCTGGATTACCTTCTTTCTTCTTTAGGATATTATTTCCAGAATTACGAGTTTTCTGACTCAACTAAAATGATACTATTCCATTTGTCCTTGTTCAGCATCTGGAACCCCATCACAAGAGCTCATTAACCGACATTCTCTCCAGACAAACTGTGATGCCGGTCAGCGAGGTGGAAAATAAAATGGTTGTGAGACCTAACAATGTCTATATCATTCCACCTAATAAGGCTATGTCGGTTACCGGCGGGATCCTGAACCTTGTGCCCCGGGAAAATGTTGCGAAGCATTTAATGTCAATTGATTATTTTTTGGAATCACTGGCAAAGGATCAAGGCAGTAAGGCGATAGGTGTAATTTTATCAGGGACAGCTACAGACGGTTCCCGGGGATTGAAAGAAGTTAAAAACGTGGGAGGCATTACCTTTGCCCAAAAACCGCAAACTGCAAAGTTCGACAGTATGCCGCTCAATGCCATCACTATCGGTGTCGTGGATTATGTGTTGCCTCCGGAAGATATAGCATATGAACTGGCAGAAATCGCCCGTTCCAGTATCTATTACATCCAAACAGCAGAAACCCATAGAATATTTACTGCCGATACCGATGAATTAAAACAGATTTTTACCATTCTGCGAAAAACCTACGGCACAGATTTCTCCGAATATAGAGAATTAACTATCCAGCGGCGCACCTTACGGCGAATGGTCTTACATAAGCTGGAAAAACTGGGTGACTATGTTGATTACCTGAAGCAAAACCCGGTGGAAGTTGAGGAATTATATCAAGACCTCCTGATTAATGTCACTAGCTTTTTCCGGGATCCGGAAGCTTTCGAGACTTTAAAAAACCTGGTCTTCCCAGCCATCATGAAAAACAGGGCGCCCGGAGAGCCTGTCAGGATATGGGTAGCAGGCTGCTCAACCGGCGAGGAAGCCTATTCAATAACAATTGTTTTAATGGAGTATTTGGGAGATAAAGCTGTCAATACTCCAATCCAGATATTTGCTACAGATATTAATGATATGCTCATCGAGAAGGCCCGGGCCGGCATTTACCCGCAAAGCATTATGTCTGATGTCTCACATGAGCGTCTCCGCCGCTTCTTTGTTAAGGTGGATGGCGGCTATCAGATCAATAAGATGTGCCGTGATATGTGCATTTTCGCCAGGCAGGAAATGTCCAGTGACCCGCCTTTTTCCCGGATGGACCTGATTAGTTGCCGGAATGTGATCATTTATTTCGGCTCAGCTATGAAAAAGAGGCTTTTTCCGGTTTTTCATTATTCTCTCAAGGAAAAAGGGTTTCTTTTTCTGGGAGTTTCAGAGTCCGTTGGCATTTATGCAAACTTGTTTAATCTGGTGGACAAAAAGTACAAGCTTTATTCAAAAAAAGCTATTACAACTCCTCTGACATACGAGTTCAGCGCCAACGAATATGTGGCGGCGACAATCGAAAACCGCGAGCAGATCAGCCGGCTCAGTCCAAACACCGGTTTGAAGTCTAATGTAATAGAAGAAGCCGACCGGATTGTCCTCGATCAATATGCTCCGCCCGGAGTGATTGTTACCAGTGATCTAGAAATCATTCAGTTCCGCGGCCGTACCGGAGCTTTTCTCGAACCTGCAGCCGGAAGGCCTAGCCTGAAGCTTTTTAAGATGGTCCGGGATGGTTTGTCGCTTGGGCTGCTCAGTGCCATTAATCAGGCGAAGAAGGAGAATATCCCGGTCAAAAAGAAAGGCTTGCAAGTCTTATCTAATGGTCGGGTCAATCGTGTCGATATCGATGTGATCCCAATCGGGGAGAGTTATAACAAAGAAGAATACTTCTTGGTATTGTTTGAGAAAGTTGTCTCGCAAGCCCCGCCTGAGGGAGAGGAAACAGACAGGGATGCGGCAGGATTGGAGCAGGCGGTATGGAGAGACGAAAACAGCGGCCTGACCAGCCTGGAACATGAGCTTGTCGCAACAAAAGAGAACCTTCAATGCATTATTGAACAATATGAGTTAACCAATGAGAAACTCCGGGCCGCTAACGAAGAGATCCAATCGAGCAACGAAGAACTGCAAAGCATGAATGAAGAACTGGAAACCGCCAAAGAAGAGCTTCAATCATCTAATGAAGAATTAATGACCTTAAATGATGAAGCGCAAAGCCGCAATCAGGAATTGAGCAAAACCGGCAGTGATTTATATAATCTGTTCCGCAGTATCAATATTCCAGTTGTCATGCTCAGCAACAATTTGCATATCCGGAGTTTTAACCCCGTGGCGGAAAAAGTATTTAACCTGATTGCCTCTGATGTCGGTCGCCCTATTACCGATATCAATACAAATTTCAAAAACTTTGATTTAGAACAAGCAATCCTGGAAGTGATTGATACCCTGATCAGCAAAGAAGAAGAAGTGCAGGACAAGTATGGGCACTGGTATTCCGTCCAAATTCGCCCCTACAGGACCCTGGAGAACAAAATAGATGGGGTTGTTATGACATATGCGGATATTGATACAAGCAAAAAAGCCTTAACACTATCCCAGGAGGCCCGTGAATATGCTGAGGCGATTGTGGAAACAGTGCGGGAACCTCTCCTGGTCCTGGACAAGAACCTGCAGGTTAAATCAGCGAATAAGGCTTTCTATCAAGCCTTCAGGGCTACAGCAGAGGAAACAACGGACAAAAGTATTTTTAATTTGGGGAATGGACAGTGGGATATCCCCGATCTTCGTATCCTTTTAGAAGACACTCTCAGTAAAGAAACTATGTTTGAAGGCTATGAGGTCGACCATGTTTTTCCGAACGTCGGCTACAAGAAAATGCTGGTCAATGCCCGACGAATATTGGGTTCGAACAACCAAACCAACTTGATCCTTATGGCTATTGAAGATATCACAGAACCTCCGAAGGATAATTAGCTTGCGACAGCTTACTAATCAAACTCTGGAAAAAAATATTAGGTATTGGAGGGATACTCGTGTTAAAGTTTGAAAAGAGAGCCAAGCAAGTCAGGATCAAATCCGAAAAATTCCTGCAATCTATTAAACTTTCTTACGAAGGCAAAATTCAGCACCTAATAGATGAATTGGAAACTAATCAACTTGACTTAGAGGCAAAATGCCAGGCCCTGCAGGAATCCCTGGAAGATTTAGAGGAATCCCGGAACCGCTATGCGACTCTTTACGACTTTGCCCCGGTTGGTTACGTTACTTTCGATTATCAAGGCTGTATACAGGAGATGAACTTAACCTGCGCATCTTTAATAGGCGTGGAAAGGGCTCAATTGATCGGTATGCCAATGTTCGTTTTTGTCGCTAAGAATGATTTGAAGTTATTCCTGGAGCATATGCGTCGTTGCAAGCGAACGGATGAAAAAGTAATCACCGAATTAAACCTCACTACCAAAAATGGTGCAAATGTACAAGTCCAACTCCTGAGCGTCCCGTATAAAAATGTTGACGATTGCAGAACTTTGTATAAAACTGTTATCACTGATATCAGCGAACGCAAGTACTATGAAAAAGAGCTGGCCCGCCTTGACCTCTTAAATTTAGTTGGGGAAATGGCTGCCAGTATCGGACATGAGGTCAGAAACCCGATGACTACCGTGCGTGGTTTTCTGCAACTCTACAGAAAAAATGATTCATTCATGCAGTACAAGGAAAGCTTTGATCTCATGATTGACGAACTTGACAGGGCGAATTCCATAATTACTGAGTTTCTATCCCTGGCTAAAAATAAGGTCGTAAATTTAAAATTTCAGAACCTCAACACAATTTTACTGAATCTATCCCCATTAATTCAGGCGGACGCTCTGGGATCAGATAAATCTATTGATTTGCAGATGGGGGAAATTCCTAAATTACTCCTGGATGAAAAAGAAATCCGCCAGCTTATTCTTAACCTGGTTCGCAACGGCCTGGAGGCAATGTCTTCTGGCGGGAGTCTGGCTATCAGAACTTACCGGGACGGCAAAGATGTGGTATTATCGGTGCAGGATCAAGGTAAGGGGATTGCACATGATATACTCGAAAAGATTGGGACACCTTTCTTCACGACCAAAGAAAGTGGGACAGGCTTAGGGTTGGCCGTCTGTTATGGTATTGCTAACAGGCATAACGCCGTGATTAAGATAGAAACCGGTCCTAAAGGTACAACTTTTTTAGTTAGGTTCCAAATTTCAGAAGCTGATCAAGGTAATATCGTTGTTTGAATGTTTTTAATTTTACAATCATTATTTTTGAATTACCAATAAAT